>NZ_CP017659.1:6875000-7175000 GCF_015326965.1 Paenibacillus sp. JZ16 | reverse complement strand
GTTCATTTTTTATTTTCAAGGCGAAGAACAATTCATCCCACGGCATTTTCACGGGAGGACCCAGCCACTGAATCCGGCTGTCTTCCAGATAACCTTCTATATAGGACTCATCCATCAAATCTTCAATGACCTGAACATATACCCGATGGAAAGGAGGGAGCGGATCATCTGTTCTTGCGGCTCTTAGTTCATCAAGCAAAGCCGTACTCTTGCGCAGTCCGGTTACCTCGAACCCGCTAACCCAAACATGGGCATCTGCTGTATCCCACTGCATCTTGTCCAGGAATTCCGACTTCTCCACGTCCATGACGATATAGTCGTACTTCTTCTCGTCTGCTTCTTCCAGATAGTCCATGAGCGAAGTATAATTCTCAAATCCGGTTGCCACGTCGAATCCGGCAAACTCCATAACCGGCAACTTCGGGTGCATCACGCCTATGCAATGTTTGTACTTCGCATCCATCGCACCATCCACGAGCAGTACCCTATTGTCTCCATTGGCTAATATTTTGCACATATAGAGGAGCATGTCGCTCTTATCACAGATACCTGTAAATATCCACGTCTTCACTTTGATTACACTCCTTCAATTGCTCATCTGTTCTTAGGGCTTAGCTTTGTCTTTACTAAGGACTTGAGAATATCAACTCCGCTTCTTCTGATTCCTTATCACTGCCCGCCTCGGCTTCTGGCGGTCCGGATGATCCCAGAATCTGCTCCGCTTCTGAATCCCGCTCTTCACGGAGCGGAGTCTCTGTATTTGCCTCGTCGTCAAGACGGATGTCAGCAGTATTCCGTTTTGTATCCGTTGAAGATTTCGTTTGGGAGCTTAAATTGGACGCAGGACTCCAGGAGTCTGGACTTCTTGCCCCACTAGCGAAGATGGAGTTGTGATGCATGTCGGATACCTGTGCCTGCTGATTCGGCTGAAGCTTGCTTAAATCCTCTTCCAGCGTGTTTCGCAGCGTAACTTCGAAAAACTTCTCGGCTTTCTTCACAATATTCGGGTTGCTTGCAATCAGCTTCGTTACTTCAGCGTTCGGAGGATAATTAGGTATTGCTCTCTCTTGAAGTTCCGGCTCTACATAGGTGAGTGCATAGAGCGTGGCATTATGCAGATAAGCATCCACCAAAGCGCTGGAAAGCAATAAAATCTCCCGTTCGCTTAACGTTGTCCAAAACGCCGGATTTTGAAGCCTGTCGATCTTCTTCTTGGATAAAATGATGTAATCCTGTCCGCTTGGAAACTGAACCCTTACATCGATCACGTCCCCTTGGCGTAAATTGCTTGGCAGATATACGGACTTCATCTCCCGATGACGAAGATCGGACGGTGTCGGCTCTTCTTCAAAGAGCATCGAGCGGGTAATCGGTGTTCCCTGCAGCAGCTCGATCTTGGCCCCCTTCCCGGCAATCTCTTCCTTGACCGAGAACAGATTGCCGGAAGAACCGTCATCAGGCAAACGCACTTCCTTAATATCCTTTGCATCGATGAAATGACCAGGCGGAATATCTTTTAACGGGACCCATGCAACCTTCATTGAATTGAGCTGCTGAAGCTGCGTCTCTTCAAGCTCCTTGATTCGCTGCTCGTATTTAGTACGCTCTATACTCTGCTGCTCTTTATAGCCGTGCACATAATACAACATTGCGCCGGCACATACGGCACCTGTTACGGCTGCGCCGGCTAAGCCAGCAAATATCAGTTTGCGGCTGCGCCTCCTGATAATTGGCATTGCTTCATCTCCTTCAGTTCATATGCAGTTAATTCTTTAGAAACCTGAATCTTCGCTTCCTTTCTGCCCGCGGCAGGTAATCCAGAAATAACTGTGCAAATGCCTCCCGGCTGCTGTCAGGCAATTCAAACGGGTCCAATTGCAGGGGCAAGGAATGAACTCTATTCGTTCCTAGCGTTCTTCTCATCTCTTGAATCGTTTCTTCCCCAGCAAGTGGCAGTGCGTAGATCCTGGCCGGCTGAGGATGTCTTGACAGCATCCGGGCCAGCGTTACCACATCATGCTGTCGCCACTCCGCTCCTGATCCGATAACGATAGGGAGATCGGCCCGAAGAAACTCCTCGAGCCGTTCGCTGTCCCGGTATGCTCCCAAATCCAACACCACCGCATCGTAACTGCCCCCGAGCAGCGAAATAACTTCCGTTCTGGCTGTTTGCCGCCAAAAGTGAATCCCGTTGATTTCGAACTTTCGGATAGACCCCAGCTTCCCGCCCTCGGCAATTTCCTGAATCCGGGTAAAGGCGGTAGATTTTGCGCTCATTTCTACGATCGCTACCTTCCCGTACCTTGAAGCCAAGTAATGCCCGAATGCGATACAGCTATGGGTTGTTCCTGCACCGGATGATGCCCCCAATACGGCTGTCACAAGCGTCCCGGCTAGCGTGTTGGACTGAGCACTTGATATATTCGCAGTGATCGGCTGATGCCGACTGAGCGCTGAACGAACTTCTGCCGCGGATTGATATCGATGCTCCGGAGCATATTGCAGCAGCTTTCGAATAACGGGTACAAGTTCTCTTGGCAAATCGCCACGGATATGTCGCTCCACGCCCGTTATCCATTCACTGAATTTACCGCCGGTTGAGAGATAAAGCAGAAGCGCTCCAAGCCCATACAGGTCCGATCTCGCATCGCTTTGCCTACCTCCGTATTGCTCCGGCGCCGCAAATCCAACCGTGCCCAGCTTGACGGTATCCTCCCCACTCTCTTGTTTATAGCTTCTGGCGATTCCAAAATCGATGAGTCGAACCTCCAGCTGATCGGTCAGCATAATGTTTGATGGCTTTAAATCCCGGAATACAACCTGAGGTTCGTGATTATGGAGATACTCCAGAACATCCAGCAGTTGCTCCGTCAGTTCCATGATGAAGTCCGGATTCACATTCCCTCGATATCCCCGAAAGTACTTCTCCAATGTCATGCCCTGAATATAATCCATAACTAAATAGGTGTAGCCGGTAGCCTGTGCATGAAAAAAATCGACAATGCGCGGCAGACGCGGGTGACTGAGTTTAATCAGAAGTTGTGCCTCGTCCTGAACGGTGCGCTGCATACCGGGTTCAGACAAACTCTCCTTCACTGCCCATTTCTTCCCGGGCAGCTTCAGATCCTCGGCCAGATATACACAACTCATGCCCCCTTCACCGATCACGCGGTCAATCACGTAACGCTCGCCCAACACTTCCCCATGTACTAATCTGCAAGGCTGATTCATTTCAACGCCCTCTCCCCTGACTTACAAACACAACAAAAAAAGGAAAGCACTCCGCCACATCACTGAATCGTGATGAATAGCGGGATGCTTTCCCTATCGTTGTCGTTGGTTAATTTTGGAATCATTATAGAACAAGATACATTGACTTGTAAAGAGTTTTTTAATACTTAATCATATAAAGCGTAATCTCGTCCCGATTGTGGAACAGCTGCTTTGCTCCCTGAATCTGCATTCTGGACTCTTCAAACACCGACATGATCTCTTTCACCAGCGCCATCGGTTTCTTAGTCAGCAGCTTAACCGTAATGACAGCAGTGCCGCCCGTCTGAAGACTGTGCAGCAGCCCGGTTACCATTCTGGCCATTAGTTTAGGACTCCAGCTCATATCACACACCAACAGGTCAAACTCAGAATCTCTAAACGATACGTCCGCTGCATTCTTGTGAATCACGCGGAGGTTTTTGTGACCATCGAGGGATGGGTGCATTTTCGCCGGATCAATGGCCGTAACTTGCAGGCCGCGCTCCAATAAAAAGGAGGTCCATCCGCCAGGCGCTGCTCCGATATCGACAGCCTTGCGGAAGGAATCAAACGGAATTCCGAACTGCTTCTCCGCCTCAAGGAGCTTGAATTTGGCTCTTGAGATTTGTCCCTCTTCCCGCTGAAAGCGGACGGCGCCTCCGTTCCAATCCGACAGGTTGTCCTCCGGCCGTGACACGCCCACATACCAGACACTGTCGGCAGCGAATAGTGAAATGATCCACTCCGGTGCCTGTACCGTGTATTCAAGTTCTAGCGCAGCCAAGCGATGCTGTAATTCATCCCGAAGGGCCGCGGGGTTTTCCTTCCACGAGCTGTTCTCCGTCTTTCGGATCTGGATGGATACACGGCTGCGGCCGATTTCCTCCCGCTTCATGACATGCTCAACGACAGCATGCAGTGCATCGTCAGCGGTATCGGCTGTCACCTCCAGATGTACCGGAAACAAATGCCGCAGAAAAATAGGCGGGGAAGACGTAATCAGCCGCTTCGCCTCATCTTCGGAGCTGCCGACTGTCGCCAAAAACACCTCACCCGGTATCATCATCGTGCTCTTTATACTGCCAAACATCCGGCGCAGCTCTTCTTGGGCGTAAGGAGCAAACCCATGGTTTGCCGTACATACCCACTTGCTGTGAAAATCCCGATGACTTTGATTCTGTTCCTCAAGCTCTTGCATAACATTTAATTCATCCAAACGGATTAACCTCCAGAAATAACTTTGATCCAGGGACGTCCGCCATCCCATTCCAGCTGAGCGTCGATATCATAAGTTTGTTTGATAAGTTCATGGTTTAATACGTCTTCTTTTGTTCCCGCACCCGTTAAGCGGCCGTCTTTCATGAGCGCCACATGAGTAAATAAAGGGACAATCTCCTCGATATGATGCGTGACATACACAACCGTAATTTCGCGCTGCCTCAGCTTGTCAATCTCCTGCAGCATCTTCTCCCGTTCATACAAATCCAGGCCCGCACACGGTTCATCCATAATCAGAATCTTCGGATCGGCCATGAGGGAGCGTGCCAGCATTACCTTTTTACGTTCACCTTGTGACAATATTCCGAGAGGCTGCTCCGCCAGATGGCCGAAATTCATTTCGTTCAACAGGGCATGGGCCTGGTTCCTGGCCTCTTCCGGTATGTCTTGGTAGAAGCGCAGAAAGGCGTAAGCCCCTGTTGCCACAACCTCCCAGACCGGGTCGCTCAGCGTCAATTTCTCCAATAACGACTGGCTAATATAGCCGATCGATTTGCGGACCTCACGAACGTCGCATTGTCCGTAAACATGGCCAAGGACCTCCACACGCCCGCTGGAAGGAAACATATATCCTGTCATCATTTCCAGCAGCGTCGTTTTGCCTGATCCGTTCCTGCCCAAGATGGCCCAGTTCTGTCCCGGCTTCATCTTGATACTAACATCATCCAGAATCTGACGGCTCCCTCTGACGAGCGACAAATGCTGTAGCGAAATCATGGCTTCACGCTCCTCACAAAACTCACGATATCCTGCACGGAACCCATCCGGTACAGCACCTCCGGTGCGGGGAGGGGACTCGACTGAATAGCCAGCAATGCAGGAACACTGCGGATTTGATACCGTTCCACAATGTCCGGAAGAAAGTTCACATCGGCTTCGAGCAGCTGTACATCCGGCACCACATGTTCTACAATGTTGATCATCTTACGCGCAGCGGCACATGTGCCGCATAATGGCGTATGCAAAAATACGATGACTGGGTCCGCATTCGCATCCCGTTTCGTCAGGCGCTCGTGCCATTCAAGCCTCTCCGTCAATTCACGCTGCGTTACCTCTATCATCTTGAACCCTGGGCGACTTCCCGCAGAACGGATTCCGGCATCGGTCCATTGTGAACCCGGACGCTTTCCGGCATATGCTCATAGAGCAGCTCATACATTTTTCTTCTGCCAGATGGGCTTGAGGTATGCAAATATATTTCTCGGGCCTGCAGATTTTCGGCGATCATGGCTGCAACCACGTCTCCGCCGTTCATTTGGCCATGTCCCAATTCAAAGTCAAGGGACAGAACATCCACTTCACATTCACGGAGCATCAGCAAACACTCTTCCCCGCTTCGTGCCAGCGCAAATCCTTTCGGATTGGGGCGCCAGTCGTCTAAATACAGATGAATCATATTACTCTCTCCCTTAATCAGGACCAGGACAGCACCTTGGCGATGTCTTCCCTATGCGTGCCGTCAGCCCCTTTTTCACTTTCCAGGACAAATGCCTTGCCTGCAAGTTCCGGTGCCAGAACCAGACGTTTCAGCGCTTCTGTTCCTATCATACCTTGTCCGATGCGGGCGTGGCGATCTTTTCTTGAACCGGCCCCATATTTCGAATCGTTCAAATGAACGGCAACGGCAGATTCCCAATAGCCCAGCGATTTGCCCCTGGCAAGGAGCTCATCCGTATTCGAAATATCCCAACCTCCGGCGGCAAACAAATGGCAGGTATCCAGGCAAAAGCCTATTTTCTCCGGATAATCAGCAAGCTGTCTGACCTTCACGCTCTCTTCAAGCGTCATCCCCATAGATCCATGATCCCCCGCCTGATTCTCGATCAGCAGCTTAGCCCTTCCCGTCCAGGAAGACAACACATCATTCATGCAGCGGATAATATTCTGATACCCTTCAAGGATATCCTGGCTCTTGAGATGCCCAAAATGAACCACGATACCCAGCGATCCGCAAGCCTCGGCAATCATGAGATCATTCTTCAGGGAATCTACCGTCAACTGGTAAAACGCTTCGCCCCGGGTTAAGCCAACCGCCATATTCGTCGGATATGGGGTGTGCGCGATCGAAACGAGTCCTTGTTCCTGACAAAACTTGGAGCAGGCGGCGGCATTGCGAACGTCCGGCATCTTTAAGTGAAGACTGCGCGGATTTTTCGGGAAATACTGATAGGCTAGTGAACCGATCCCGGCTGCATGCTGGGCTGCTGCGAGAAATCCGCCCCGTGTGCTGACATGGCTCCCAATTCGGACTTTAGGCTTCATGCTGACAGTTCGGACAAAAGAACACTTTGCGCGAGGTATGCTCCATCTTCACGATCGGCGTACCGCAGCGAACACAAGGCTCTCCTTCGCGATCATACACCTTGCACTCGTCATTGTAAGCCCCTGTCAGGGTATCCCCTTCCTGAAACGGCATTTCCATATATCCGCCGCCATCCGTCGCCTCGCGCATCACTTTAACGGTACTCTCGTATAACTGCTCTAAAGACTGCTCCGATAAATCCTGGATTTTGGACAGCGGGTGAATGCGGGCATCAAAGGCAATCTCATCCGCATAACAGTTGCCGATCCCGGCGACAACCTGCTGATTGACCAGCGTAGTTTTTAAAGCGCCCCGCCGTTTTCCAATCCGTTCGACAAAGCGCGCTTTGGTCATTCGCCGATCCAGAAGTTCAGGACCAAGCTCTTTAAGCGCATTTTCCGTCTCTCTGGCTGTCAGGAAATGCAAGTAACCCAGACGCAGTCCGATAAAGTACAGCACCTGATCGCCAAAGGTGATCTCGACCTGGGTCGACCTTGATGGACGCTCCTCATCTTTATGCCCCAAATACAAAATGCCGCCCAGCATAAGGTGAAGCAGCAGTCTGCCTCCGTTATGCAAATGGAATATGAGGTGCTTGCCTCTACGTTCCACAAAAATGACCTTGCTTCCCTTTAACACGGAAGTAAACTCATCAACGGTCACATTCAGTGATTTTTCACGGTTCACGACGACATTTGTAATCGGCACATTCAAAATGCTCTGCGATAACAATCTTCGGTAATTTTCCATTTCCGGCAGTTCCGGCATCATTCATCTTCCCTTTCGTCAATCACAAAAGTTTACATGTACACTCTCACTCATTATGAACACAGCAGATCTTTCACTTCGCTTAAATCCCGGCAGATAAAATCCGGTGTGACACCCGTGGCTTCCATATGGGCCTCCATATTGAGATCGGTCGTGATTCCGGTCATAACGAGCACCGTCTTACAGCCGGCATGCGCGCCAGCCGCGATATCCGTACGTATATTATCTCCGATTACATAAGTGTCCTCCGGAGCCAAACCAAGGCGATCCGAAGCAAATTTCATTAATATCGAGGACGGCTTTCCGATGACCGTCGGTTTCACTCCGGAAGCAGCTTCGATCGCAGCGCCGAGCGATCCTGCACCGGGCATCAAGCCGGTATCCGATGGAAGCTGCAAGTCCGGATTGGTCAATATCGACGCGGCTCCCTCCTGAATCCAGCGAACGGCACGGGTTAACTTCTCGTAATGGAACGAGCGGTCGATTCCTTGAATGACATATTCAGGGGACTGCTCCACGATGTTCAGACCTGCGGACAAGAGCGCTTCACGGAGCCCCTCTTCGCCAAGCATTGCCACTCTGGCACCCGGCGACTCCTCAGCGATATATTTAGCAGCAGCCAAGGAGGAGGTGCATACTTCCTCCGGCAAGGCGGGTATTCCCATCTCCATCAGATGCGCCGCCACTTGCTCCGGTGTTCGTGATGAATTATTCGTTACATACAGAAATGGAATCTGCAATTCCTTCAGCCGCTCGATGAGAAGGTCTGCCCCCTCAATCCGATAACGGCCATGATACAGCGTTCCATCCAGGTCAATCAGCAATCCTTTTGGTTTTGGTTTTTCCATGAATTGATAGCACCTTCTTTATTTCTTTCCTTCACGCCATAAATGATTCATTGATTAAAGTATTAGCGTTCTCGGCATCGCCGTGTCGTTACTCATCGTCATATTTCAAAATAAATATGTATAACCATGGTTCATAATCTGAGCAGATGTTTCCTAACGTAGAAACCCCGGTTAGTATTATTGTAAAGAAGGCTACTTCCGGTTGCAAGGTTCGTGGACAGCTCTTCAGTCCGGCGGCTGAATAGTCGAAAGAGATCGAAGACTGTGTCCAAGGGTTAGTGATTATGAACCGCTTTGTCATTTCCTGCGCTTTCCCGGAAAATAATTCACTCAATCACTCGATATTTCCCTGTAAATAACAGCGGTGTTCTGCTCATGATTTGCGCTGGATGGGGTACAGGCCAAAATCCTCTGCCAAGCGTGTATTCGCAAAAATCTCCTGCGCTTCCTTGAGCAGCGGCTGCAAATGCTCTATATCCTTATAACGGGAGCTGAAATGGGTCAGGAATAACGATCTTGCTTCAGCCCGTTTCGCTGCTTCTGCCGCCTGTTTAGCCGTACTATGATAGTATTCGTGCGCGAGTTCAGACAGATCCTCCATGAAAGTGGCTTCATGAACCAACAGATCGGCACCTTTGGCCAGAGTATCCACCCCAGGGCATGGCCTTGTATCCCCGAGAATCGTGACCACTCTCCCTTTTTTCGGTGTCAGGAGCACATCTGAGGCATGAATCCATCGTCCGTCGCCGAGTTCCACGCTTTCCCCTCGTTTCAGCTTGCCATAAAGCGGTCCTGGCTTGAGTCCATAATCCGCCAACCGTTTCAGGTCCAGACTGCCGGGAAGATCCTTCTCCACGATACGGTATCCATAACTCTCGGCCCTGTGATCCAGCTTTGCCGATTCCACGAGGAAGTGATCGTCCTCAAACAACATGCCCCCGGTATGCTCAATGACCTCCATCGTATAGGGTACGCGCGATTGGCTGATGCTCAGCGTAGTATCAATGAATGTCTTTATACCTGGGGGACCGTATATCGTCAGGGGTGAAGTTACCCCTTGGGCACCTCGGCTGGACAGCAAACCTGGCAACCCGAACACATGATCACCATGCATATGGGTAATAAATACCTTCTCAAGCTTGGACAGCTTGAGCGGGGATTTCAATATTTGATGCTGCGTGCCTTCTCCACAATCAAACAGCCACAGACTTCTTCGCTCTTCCAGCAAACGCAGTGCAATCGAGGTCACGTTACGCTGCAGCGTAGGAACCCCCGCATTTGTCCCTAAAAAATAGAGTTCCATCCCTCTTCTCCCCTTTCGGTTGTAAACCGGAGAAATCCCCCGAAACATTCGGAGGATTTCAAACCGGCTGTACCGGTATTCAAATGTTAAGCTTTATCCACGTTAAAATAATGAGCCTCCGGGTGGCTGAAGACCATAGCGGATACCGATGCCTCCGGTTCCATCATGAAACCTTCGGTAAGATGAACGCCGATATCCTCCGGCTGCATCAATTTAAATAACGGTTCCTGATCCTCCAGATCCGGACAGGCCGGATATCCGAAGGATACGCGAATGCCTTGGTATCTCGCACCCAAGCGCTGTTTCATTGTCATGTCTGCCGGATCGGGGTATCCCCAAGTATCCCGCATCATATGGTGAATCCGCTCCGCCAGCCCTTCTGCCGTTTCCAGCGCGACCGATTGAAGTGCATGGGAGCGCAAATAGTCACCCTTGTCCTTCCATTCCCCGGACAATTTTCCGACGCCGTGACCGGCCGTAACGACAAGGAATCCAACGTAATCCATAACCCCGCTGTCTACGGATTTCAGGAAATCCGCCAAGCACAGGTACGGCTCAACCTGCTGTCTCGGAAACGTAAAGGTATGCAATACTTTTGTTGTATCTTTTGGATCGTATATGAGAATGTCATTTCCTCTAGACTGTGCCGGGAAGAAACGGTACATCGCATGCGCCTGTATGATCCCCGATTGAACGGCCTCTTCCAGAATGCCATCAACGGTTTCCTTAAGCGATACCGCCTTGGGATCCTTGGCTTTAAGCAGCTGTTCCACTGAACCTTTCAGACCTAAATGATGTCCTAACAGCATCTGCATGTTGATATATGGCAGAATATGCGAAATCGGATAATTTCGGAGCACATGCCGCTCCATATCCGGTGGTAAATATACAGGAGCATCGGTCGAAATTTTGGAGCGCAGTCCTTCTGACAGCTTCGGCATTACTTTAACCACTTGCGGAGCCGCAGCATCGGCTTCCTGCTCTGCCTTGATCTCTTCCGCGATTCTCGTCCGCTGGACCGGATCGCTGAGCTGGTTGGCCAACGCAAGACCATCCATTGCGTCCTTCGCGTAAAGCACCATGCCGTCATACTCGGGACGAATGCGGGTCTTCGTGAATTTTCGTGTAAGAGCCGCCCCGCCTACCATGATCGGAACGCTAATGCCCGCGTTCTTCAAATCCTGGGCGGTGGATACCATCTGTTGGGCTGACTTCACGAGCAATCCGGACAAGCCGATAGCATCGGGCTGTTCGCGGCGGTATGCCTCGATAATTTGCTCTGGTGGTACTTTTATACCCAAATTAATGATTTGGTAACCATTGTTGGATAAGATGATCTCCACCAGGTTTTTACCGATATCATGCACGTCCCCCTTCACGGTGGCAAGCATGATTTTCCCTTTGACCGACGACTCGTTTTTCTCCATAAAGGATTCGAGATACGCCACGGAGGCTTTCATCACTTCGGCGCTTTGCAGCACCTCCGCGACAATCAGTTCGTTGTTGTTGAACAAACGTCCAACCTCGGTCATCCCGGCCATCAGAGGTCCATTAATGATCTCCAGCGCGCCGTATTTGGTTAATGCTTCATCTAGATCCGGAATGAGGCCTTCCTTGGAACCTTCCACCACATAGGATGCAAGTCGCTCCTCAAGCGTCAGGTTGGATACCTTAACCTTCTTCTCTACCTTCTTATCCCGGAAAGCCGCGACAAAAGCCGCCAGCGTCTCATCATTGGTTCTGTAAATCAGGTCCTCGGCTAGACGACGCTCTTCTTCAGGGATCGAGGCATAACGCTCCAGCTTCTCCGTATTCACGATCGCGTAGTCCAATCCGGCCTTCGTACATTCGTACAGATAAACGGAGTTCAAGACTTCACGACCCGCTTCCGGCAATCCAAAGGAAACGTTGCTGATGCCGAGAATGGTATGCACTTTTGGCATGGCTTCTTTAATTATGCGGATGCCTTCAATCGTTTCCTTGGCTGATCCGATATACTGCTCGTCCCCCGTACCTACCGGGAATACAAGTGTGTCGAAAATAATGTCCTCTGGCGAGACCCCATATTTGTTCACCAACAGATCATATGAACGCTGGGCCACCTTGAGCTTGTCATCGCGATGGATTGCCTGACCGGTCTCATCAATAGTTCCAACAACAACCGCGGCACCGTATTTATGCACCAACGGGATCACATGCTCAAATTTCTCTTCACCGTCTTCAAGGTTAATGGAGTTAATAATCGCTTTCCCTTGCGAATATTGCAGCGCCAAGTCAATTACTGCCGGATCCGTCGTATCGATCATAAGCGGCACTTTAACCTTTTTAACTACGAGCTCCAGGAACTTAATCATATCTTCCGATTCTTCACGATCCGGATCCTGTACGCACACATCAATGACATGTGCGCCATTCTTAACCTGTGCACGGGCGATCTCGGAGGCTTCCTCGTATTTACCTTCTACGATTAAACGCTTAAACTTTCTGGAACCCAGAACATTCGTTCTCTCCCCTACCATATACGGTCGGTTTTCCTGCTCGATATATACCGGCTCGATACCGGATAATGCCGGCAAATGTCCACCATCCAGCGGTCGTGGGGAGAAGCCATCCATCGTTTGTTTTAATGCGCGAATATGGTCCGGTGTTGTCCCACAGCAACCGCCGGCAATGTTAAGCCAGCCTTTTTCAGCAAAAGCCCCCATCTTTTGAGCCAACGATTCAGGAGATTCGTGGTACTGCCCATTCTCGTCCGGGAGACCCGCGTTAGGATAACAGCTGATCGCGCTTCTGGACATTTCGGATAAGGAGCGAATATGGTCACGCATGAATTCCGGGCCAGTCGCACAGTTTAGGCCAATGGATACGGGATTCAGATGTTCTAATGAAATGTAGAAAGCTTCAATATTTTGTCCGGCCAGCGTCGTGCCCATCGGCTCAATCGTTCCGGATATCATGATTGGAAGCGTGACGCCCGTTTTATCAAACGCTTGGCGAATCCCAATGCTCCCGGCTTTCACGTTTAATGTATCCTGCGATGTTTCGAGCAAAAGCGCATCAACCCCGCCTTCAATCAAGGCAACGGCTTGCTCCTCGTAGCTCTCGATCAATTCGGCAAAGGTCACACCGCCGGTAACCGATAGCGTCTTGGTTGTCGGACCCATCGCTCCGACCACATAGCGCGGGCTGTCCGGCGTGGAATATTTTTCAACCGCTGCACGGGCCAAATGAGCCGCTTTCAGGTTAATTTCTCGGGCAAGTTCAGGTATATCGTATTCAGCAAGCACAACCGAGGTTGCGCCAAACGTATTGGTTTCAATCAGGTCGGCACCTGCTTCAAGATATTGTTCATGTATTTTCTGAATGACATCCGGCCGATGAATGACCAGCATTTCATTGCAGCCATCAAGGTCCGGACCGCCAAAATCTTCAGCTGAGAGGTCCTCCTGCTGGATCATTGTGCCCATGGCACCATCAAGAATTAATATTCGTTCTTTAAGTACTTCTTGTAAGCTAGGCTTGTTCAACTCATAAACCTCCCCCGAAAACGTTAAATCTTAGTGTATCAGAATATTTTTCAATAGAAAAGCCGAAATATTGCGTTGCAATGGGTACAAATCCACATTTGCAGATGACAAATGCTGTGAGGGGGGCTATAATACATATTAATCCAACGGGAGAAAGAGGGTTAAAGCTATGGCAGAGATTGTGATTCGCAACACGAACGAACGCATTACTGGGGAAGAGAATGTTCGGGAATTCCTGAATAACCAAGAGGTTGTTTACGAGCACTGGAATATGGAAAAACTCCCGGCAGCGCTTCAAGAAAATTTCAAGCTGAGTGATGACGATAAGAAGCGCATTTTGGACATCTTTGATGAAGAAATTCGTGACTTGGCTGCAAGACGCGGCTACAAAATCTGGGATGTCATCACACTATCCGAGTCCACGCCTAATATAGAGGACCTGCTGAAAAAATTCGAAGAGGTTCACACCCACTCGGAAGACGAAATCCGTGCGATTGTCGGCGGAAAAGGAATCTTCATTATTAAGGGCTCCGACGATGTCGGTTATTTTAATGTAGAGCTTGAGCCAGGCGATGTCATTTCCGTACCGGAAAACACGCCTCACTTCTTCACATTGATGGAGAACAAGCAAATCATCGCCGTTCGTCTTTTCATTGAGGAGAACGGGTGGGTAGCCACACCGGTAGAAGATCCTCAATTCCAATAAGCCCTAAGGCTCATGGAAGCTGATTGAACAGGAAAATGAAATAAGGCAGCGCAACAATCCGCTTCCCGGATCATGCGCTGCCTTATTTATTAACGATGCGTTACTCTGTTACCTTCAGTTCCTTTAACGGCATGGAATGTTGTCCTCTCGCCGTGACATGTGAAACAATCCGATAGGTTCCTGCCTCATCGAAGGTTTTCTCCATTTTGTATACCCCGCCTTGATCATGCTTAACCGGGACCTTCGCCTGAACGCCGCCGCCTTCCAGCGTGACTTCAAATTCCACAGCGTTCGCATCTTCCACCGGACTTCCGGCTTGCGTCACCTTCGCTTCGATCAGTACCTTCTCGCCAGCCTTAATGCTCTCCGGCGTCAGAGACAGCTCGACGATGATGGGTTCGGCCATCACATCGTCACCGGATTCTGCCTTGCTGTCATTGCATGCGGCAAGCGCAACTGCCATCAGCACCATAGCTGCAATTAGGGCCATTTTTTTTCGGGTCATGCTCTACACCTCTTTTACAAAATAGGGCTATGTATTGGTTCATTCACGTAATGGTCATTTCCAAACCTCGTTAAGTTACCTATTCCATTATATCTCATTATTCTGTTACTTCTATCTCATGCAGCTTACAATTGTGTGACGTTTATCATAGCCAGCTGCAAGGTTGAAGTCCGATCGTATAACCAACAAAAAAACAGCCGATAACCGCAGAATTCTGCAGTTATGGCTGTTCCTATGTACAGTAGAATACCAAGTATACAGGTGTAAGCTCTTTATTGCATGGTTTATAGGGATGCTACGATGGCATGCAGCTCCGATAAATGTTTGATCTCAAACTTCGGTTGAATGGAAGGATCATGAGGTCGGTTTACCCGATTGATCCAAACGGTATGCAGTCCAGCCGCATTTCCGCCTTTAATGTCTGTGGTCAGCTTATCTCCTACCATCACGGCCTGATCCGCCTCGACACCTAACAAGTCGAGTGCATGCTGGAAGATGGAAACATCCGGCTTTCCTCTGCCAAAATCGCCAGATATGATGATATGATCAAAATAAGGAACCAGTTCTGGAACACCGTCCAGCTTCTCCTGCTGCAGATCCGGGCTTCCGTTCGTAAGAAGCAGCAGCTTTACATTCCCCTGCAGTTCCTTCAGAACTTCAAACGTTTCTTCATATACGTATGGTCTTGTTCTGCGTTCAGCAGCGAATTGTTCGGCCAACGTCTGGGCCAAGGTTTCATTATCAACGCCCAGGCGCTGAAGTCCGCGCCGCCATGATTCCTTGCGGTATACGGGTGCCAGCTCCTGCAGCTGTCTGAATTCAGGCTGTGATCCAGCCGTAAAATTAGCCCACAAGCCTTCAAAAGGGTTAATTCCGATCATTTTGGTAAAAGCAAAGGTATCATAGGATTCATATAATGCTCTCGCTTCTTCCCGTACTGCGGCCAACAGTGCTTTGGCATCAACGCCGGTCTCGTCCGCTCCGGCCTGGCAAGTCACTTCAAACGCTTCTTCCACACTACGTTCATCCCACAACAACGTATCGTCCAAATCAAACAAAACCGCAGCTATCGGCATGTCTCTCCCACTCCTCATATACACTGTGATCTATTTTATTTGTTAATTATGCTCCACTGGAATTTGATGAGTCTTTGCGAACTCTTCCAATCTTTCGCCCATCGCTTTCGTATCATAAAGATTCATCATGCGCGAGAATACCCAGTTGCCTGCTTTTCCCTTGCCTTGAATCACAACAGAGCCCGAAGCCAATTTGATTTTCTCGATATCGGATACAGCCAAACGACGTTCCCGATTGAACTTCATCGTGGATACGGAAGCACGCTCAATCTTCAAGTAAGGCTTGCGTAAGAAAATCATAAGCGCCAACAGAATATACAAGCTGACACCAACCCAATTCAACACGTCATTGCTTCCACCGGCTGCCTGTGACGTCGCCGTTCCGAGAAGCGCATACAAACCAGCCAATGCAACAAGCACTAACGGAAGTACATACTTACGTCCTTTAAACACGTCATGCTTATCATTAACGGCAGAGCCTTGGTACGAGGTCAGCCCCTGCTTCTTACGCTGCTTGTTGAGCTGTGACATATTTTTGTTGACTTTTCTTTCCCATGATCGTGACATATGGTTCCCCCTGGACTCAATTTCAAAATATTACCAATCCATATAAACTTGGGGTTACCGTATTCGATTCCCACGAATAATCGGCACCCCAAGTATTATAATTCTATCCTTCTATCTGGTCCCTGAATCCACTGTTGTAGATCCAGATGCCAGTTCATCGACTAATGCTTTAATCGCGGGCCGCCTTTTTGTTCATTTTCATCAACCCATTCGATCGATTCCAGCTGTTGTCTAAAGTTACTGCGAATATTGTTAAGGTATATTTCCCGAAGCTCAGCCCGTTCTTTGAGCTCTTCCGCGGTCAATCCCTCACTCTTCTGTTTTCTTGCTAGTACATTGATGCGTTCAACCAAAGTATCGATGTCCATGACTTCTCCTCCAATTCCGATATCATGTATAACTTAAACATGTGAAAAAGAGCTTGTCAAGGCAACAGCGCCCTTACAAACTCTTATTAAGAACAAATATGAACATATGATGCCTATATATGGGCTCCTCATTGTTAAGAAATCAATACTCGTCTATTATAAACACGCTTATACTGCGTGAAATCACATCGTCAGGCAAGACTACAAATATGAAGCGAGAAGTTGAGACATATATAAGGAAAGAGCCTCTCGTAGTATCATCCCATTACCAGACTGGTAAAGACAACACCTCTCCGGCCTGTATATCCGGACCTTTCAATCCGTTCATTCTTCGGATGCTATCCAGATATACTCGTGTATCCATATCTGCCGGTTTATGAAGGGAAGCAATCCGCCACAAACTATCACCATATTGAACAATAACCTGCTTCTCCCCAGTAGGCTTGTCCATCCCCCCGGCAAAAACAGAGTATGCCCCTGTCCAAAAAGAAGCTACGATCAACAGGATGAATAAAAGCTTTATAAAAGGAATGGATGCCATTCTGGACTTTAATTGGTGGATCCAAGTCTCCGGGGACTTCATCGTTTGCACTGGAACGTTCTCATAAATGCTGCGGTATGTACTGTATTTCAACATGGAATCATCATCTCCCAAACAAGTGTTCTCTTATGGATTTATATTAACACGAACACTTGTTTGATTCAATACCCAAAAGAACATTTGTTCTATTTTTATTTAGAACTTATGTTTGTACGAACGGAAGTTCTATGTTATAATTTTCCCAAACGTTACTAAATGGGGTTGATACGGCATGTCGAAAATATCCAGCCGCCAGCTGGCGATCTTAGAGTTTATCCGCAACGAAGTTCGTAGCAAGGGTTACCCGCCTTCTGTCCGGGAAATCGGAGAGGCTGTCGGACTAGCTTCCAGTTCAACGGTCCATGGACATCTTGACCGTTTGGAGAAGAAAGGCCTAATTCGCCGTGACCCTACGAAACCAAGAGCAATCGAGCTGCTTGGCCAAGAAGAGTCCGATAGCGCGAATCTGTTTACCCACACCATTGCCAGAGTACCTGTTGTTGGTAAAGTCACTGCAGGTGTTCCTATTACAGCCATGGAGAACATTGAGGATTATTTCCCGCTCCCTCAGCATTATGTAGGAGACGATAAGGTTTTCATGTTGTCGGTTGTCGGTGACAGTATGATCGAAGCTGGGATTCACAGCGGTGACTACGTCATTGTGCGCCAGCAGCAAACTGCAGACAATGGCGACATTGTAGTAGCGATGACAGAGGAAGACGAAGCAACTGTAAAGACCTTCTATAAGGAGAAGGATCATGTACGATTGCAACCGGAGAATCCTACCTACGAGCCACTGCGTCTGAACCATGTTACGATTCTCGGTAAAGTAATCGGACTCTTCCGGGATGTCCACTAATCTCATAGATCTATGAATAAGAGGTTACCTCCCTTAATTGGATGGTAACCTCTTCTTTTTCTAAATAGATCACGAAACTTGATCATAGCTAGTTTGTTTGCTGCATAATGCCTTGTTTAAGATCCAGCCGATACATCCGTATAGGTTTATAATCCGGCGAGCCTTCCCCACCCGGCCCCTCCGTGGACTGCAGAACAAGCTTATTGTCTTTCACCATGGGTGCAGTACCTGGTCTGTAATAGGAAGTATAGGACACCGTTAATTCATCTTGAAACCTGAGCTGCACAGCCTTGCCCGTATCATGCTCCACGGCGAATGCGTAAATTTGTATGGCATGACAGTCTTGATATTGCGGTGCAAGTATAAATACATCCGCATCCTGAAACGGCAATCGAACCATATGGACAGCTGCTGATGTTGGCTGAATAAAAGTAAGATCATCCAGCGTGGTTACTTCATCCGTAACTTCATTATAGCTATACCGTACGATGTAGTTTCCGGTAAACGATTGGTCCGTTTCGATACCGAAGCAGCTAGGAGCCCCCAGTGTCGTGATTTTTTCCTTTTCCACAGCAACCACACTGAGCCTTCCCTGATCTGTAAAGCCTTGCGCCCGAATTGTCTCCTCGTTATGTGGTGGTACATCCCCAGCTCTCTGTTGTTCTTCAACGTCAAAAGGCAGCTGTATGGCAAGTAACATAACCAGAAGCAGCAGCACGCCTATAAAGCCAACTTGTAGATACTTTCGGCGCTTAGGCCTACCTTCGTCACGGATCACGGACATCTGGACGTTTTTTTTCATTTCAGCCGTAAATTTTTCATTTGGAAAAGGTCCCTTTGAAGCCCGGGAATACCAGTCTGGTTTATCCTCATTCATCGCCATTCTCCTTTAACAGGTTCTGCACTTTTTTCCTTGCCCGATACAGTCTGGATTTTACGGTACCCGCCGCTAGGTTAAGGAACTCCGCAATCTGATTGATTGACATCTCATAGTAAAGGTCCAAGATGAGCACCTCCCTAAACTTCCTGGGTAAAGTCATAATCATGGCCCATATTTCATCCGTGTACTGCCCGTCCAGATACTCCAGTTCCGCGGACCGACTTGACGCATCGATGTGCAGTCTGTCCTTAAGGGTCACTTTCCGAAAGAAAAAAGCCTTTTTGTACCGGAACGCGGTATGTCGTGTGATCGTGAGCAGCCACGTTTTTAACGACGCCTGACCGCGAAATGTATGTATGCCAAAATAAGCTTTAATAAACACATCTTGAGCAATATCGTCTGCCAGTGCTTGCTGTTTGGTCAGAAAATAAGCGTAATTCCAGATATCATTTCCGTACAAGTTCATGATTTTATCCAGTGTCTGTGTGTCCATCACCGTCATCTGCTTCAAGTATTCCAGCTCCAACCGATTCACCTCATCTAATTAGAGTCATGGAGGTCAGCAAAGGTTCCCCTCTTCCGAAAAAAACAAAAAAAAGAATCTCCCCTTATAGAGGGTGATTCTGTAGTAGTTGCATTCTATGAACGATTCTCCATAACCATAAGTCAAAATGATGACTATTATTAATGAGCTACCCATTCTAAAATAGGGGCATTTTGGGGGTGAAACAAGAATAACTATCATTCCACCACCATCTGCCCCCAAAAACAAAAAACCCTCACGCCTTACGGCGCAAGGGATTCCTCTATTAATACATCGTAATGTACTGATCGCGTTCCCATTGGTGAACTTGCGTGCGGTACATGTCCCATTCGATTTCTTTCAGCTCATAGAAGTGAGCCAACGCATGATCACCGAGTGCATCGGAGATGACTTCGCTGCGGATCAACTCGTTGAGCGCTTCCTTCAGGTTTGCAGGCAAGCTAGGGATGCCTTCCTCAATGCGCTCTTCTTCCGTCATCACGTAGATGTTACGGTCAATTGGAGCCGGGAGCGACAGCTCGCGCTTAACGCCGTCCAAGCCTGCTTTCAGCATGACAGCCAGAGCCAGATAAGGGTTAGCCGCCGGATCCGGGTTACGCACTTCGATGCGCGTGCTGAGACCACGGGACGCAGGAATACGAATCATCGGACTGCGGTTACTTGCAGACCATGCAACGTAGCAAGGTGCTTCGTAACCAGGCACGAGACGCTTGTACGAGTTAACCGTTGGGTTCGTGATCGCGGCAAACGCGCGTGCATGCTTAAGAATACCCGCCATATAGTGCCGAGCCGTTACGCTCAAGCCAAGCTCATCACTCTCGTCGACAAACGCGTTCTCTCCGCCTTTGAAGAGCGATTGGTTACAGTGCATGCCGGAGCCGTTCACACCGAATAGCGGTTTTGGCATAAATGTTGCAATCAGTCCATGCTGACGAGCGATCGTCTTCACTACCAATTTAAACGTTTGAATCTGGTCAGCTGCTTTAATCGCATCTGCATATTTGAAATCGATTTCGTGCTGGCCGGGAGCAACCTCATGGTGAGAAGCTTCGATTTCGAAGCCCATCTCTTCCAGTGTCAATACGATATCGCGGCGGCAGTTCTCGCCAAGATCCGTAGGCGCGAGGTCAAAGTATCCACCTTGGTCATTGAGCTCCATGGTCGGGTTGCCTTTTTCATCGGTTTTGAACAGGAAGAATTCAGGCTCCGGACCGACATTCATGGAAGTGAAGCCCATCTCTTCGGCTTCTTTCAGCGCTCTCTTCAGAATGCCGCGCGGATCTCCTGCAAACTGTGTGCCGTCAGGCATGTAGACATCACAGATCAGACGTGCAACGCGATCCTCGGATACCCAAGGGAAAATCATGAAGGTATCCAGGTCCGGGTACAGGTACATATCGGATTCTTCGATCCGTACATAACCTTCGATGGATGAACCGTCGAACATCATTTTATTATCAAGCGCTTTAGGCAGCTGGCTGACAGGAATTTCAACGTTTTTAATCGTTCCAAGCAAATCTGTAAATTGCAAGCGGATAAATCGAACATTTTCTTCTTTGGCAATGCGTAGAATGTCCTCTCTGGTATAACTCACTTTATCCTCTCCTTTTTAAATAAAAACTAGATTGAATGATGAATTACAGCATGGCAATCCTTATTTATTAAAAAACCGGGATAATTCCCCTTGAATCAATGAAACCTGACCCGGTCTTTTAGCGGTAATCAATTCCTGCTTCAGCAAACGTCGCAACTGGGACTCAGACATCTCACGGCGTCTGTTCTCGGTATCAGGAGTAATGACGGTAGCCTCTTCTGACTCCTTCGTGACAGGGTTCATTACTTGCTTAATGCCGGCGATATTAACACCTTTTTCAATCAAAGCCTTAATCTCTAGCAGTCGCTCCACATCATTGAAGGAAAACAGGCGTTGGTTGCCCGACGTACGGGCTGGGACAATTAAGTTATGCTGCTCATAATAGCGAATTTGTCTGGCAGATAGATCCGTAAGCTTCATAACAATGCCTATCGGAAATAACGCCATATTCCTCCGAATCTCATCACCCATATCTCATCAACCTTCCAAGTGGTCTATTCTGATCCTATTGTACATTTCCTGATCAACCACGTCAACCGCATGTAAGGATAACTCACAACAATTTACGATCTTTCATGCTTTGGAGGGCCATAAGCACACCATATTTAACATGGGAGTAGGTTAAGCCGCCTTGCATATAACCGATATAAGGTGATCGGATCGGCGCGTCCGCTGATAATTCGAGGCTTCCTCCCTGAATGAACGTACCTGCCGCCATGATTACGGGATGTTCATACCCAGGCATATCCCAAGGTTCAGGCACCACATGACTATCGACCGCCGCGGCCTGCTGAATCCCTTGAACAAAAGCGATCAGATGATCCGCACCGGTAAACGATACAGCCTGAATCAAATCGGTTCGCTCATCCTGCCAGCCCGGCTTGGTTGTGAATCCTACCGCCTCAAACATCGCAGCAGCATAAATGCTGCCCTTAACCGCTTGTCCAACCGTGGATGGTGCCAGGAATAATCCCTGATAGATCCCTCTGGTCGTTCCCAGCATAGCCCCCACTTCTCGTCCGATGCCGGGAGCAGTCAGCCGATAGGCCGCCTTATCGACATAGGCTGCTTTACCGCATATGTAGCCGCCGGTTTCAGCAATGCCGCCGCCAGGGTTTTTGATAAGCGAACCTGCCATCAGGTCAACGCCCACCTCCGTCGGCTCCAATCGCTCCGTAAACTCGCCGTAACAGTTATCAACGAAAACGATCAAATCCTTGCGTATAGACCTGATCCGGCTGACCATGTCACCAATCTGCGATACCGTGAACGAAGAACGCCAATCATAACCTCGGGAACGCTGGATACCGATCACCTTAGTTGAAGGCGTGATGGCCCTCTCTACCCGCTCCCAATCAATCTCCCCTTGTTCGGTTAGCGCAACCTCCTGATAACCGATTCCGAAATCTCGAAGAGACCCAGTGCCGTCCCCGGGTTCGCCAATCACTTTATGGAGGGTGTCATAGGGACGGCCCGAAATATACAGCAGCTCATCTCCAGGCCTTAACACACCAAACAGTGCTGTTGAGATCGTATGGGTACCGGAAGCAAAATGCGGCCTTACCAGGGCAGATTCGGCTCCAAATACGTCCGCATAGACTTCATCCAGCACTTCACGGCCGCGATCATTGTATGCATACCCGGTGGAAGCCGCAAAATGAAAATCACTCACCTGAAACTTCTGGAAAGCATCGATTACCTTCCACTGATTAAAATCAACAATAGCGTCGATCTCCCGTATACGCTGACCGATTTTGGACTCAATCTCACTGCTCAATTCGAGTATATCTTGCGAAAATCTTGCCATGACTAACTGCTCTCTCCTCTTATACACATGATGTCTCACATCTTAACATATATTTTTGTTGCATAGAACTCATCCACCTCGAGCCGCCCTGAACACGCAATATAAGCCCCTGTACAGGGGCTTATATTGCATTTCCTACCTATGACTAAGATCCATTCTGAACGTAATCATGGAGCAAATAACCCATTTTCTCATAATCCGCTTTATTGATCCGAACCTCATAGAGGATATCATTCTCATCAAAAGACTGCTCCAGCACATCTCCGACACGGTATACAACCGAATTCAGATCTCCGCGGTCAGCCGGAATCCGGAACGTCACGTTCCCTCCGGACAGCTGGTCCTGAATCGCTTCGCGTACCGTTTCCAAATCCTGATCCTCATACGCGCTGATCTTTAATTGTCCATCCCCCGTCGGCAGCATTTCCAGCTGGCCCGGCTCACAAGCATCCTTTTTGTTAAACAGAACGATCTGCGGTTTATCCGCTGCCCCCAGATCCTGGAGGATGGATTGAACGACAGCCATCTGTTCGTCCCGCATAGGCGAAGAAGCATCTACCACATGAAGGATCAGATCGGCTTCGTTGGCTTCTTCCAGCGTCGCACGGAACGCCGCTACCAGATCGTGAGGAAGGTTCTGGATAAATCCTACGGTATCCGTAAGGACGACTTCTTTGCCGCTCGGAAGCTCCAGCACGCGCGAAGTGGGATCCAGCGTAGCAAACAATTGATTTTCAATATATACGTCTGCTGCCGTTAAACGGTTCAACAATGTCGACTTCCCGGCATTGGTATAACCGACGAGAGCAACCTGCACGGCCCCGCTCTTCTTCCGGCGCTCCCGGTGGAGCGTCCGGTGCCGGGTGACTTCATCCAGCTGCCGCTTTAGGTCGCTGATTCTGTCCCGAATATGCCTGCGGTCGGTTTCAAGCTTGCTCTCCCCCGGTCCGCGTGTCCCGATCCCTGCTCCTAGCCTGGACAGGTTCTTGCCATGTCCCGACAACCGCGGGAGCAAATAAGTAAGCTGCGCTAATTCCACCTGGATAATCCCCTCACGGGTCTTCGCCCGCTGAGCGAAAATATCCAGTATCAATTGAGTCCGGTCGATAATTTTTACATCGAGCGTTTCTTCCAGATTCCGAACTTGCGCACCGGATAATTCCTGATCAAATATGGCCGTTGTTGCGCCCAAGCCATCAATGGCCATGCGCAGCTCTTCGACCTTTCCTTTGCCGATAAACCACTTGGAATCCGGAACTTCGCGATTCTGCGTAATGACATCCAGCACCTCCACTCCTGCGGTTTCAGCAAGCTGAACCAACTCCTGGAGCGAGTGTTCCGGGTTTATTCCCGAGCGTTTAACCGCATCCGTCACCAAACTGACCAAAACGGCTTTATCTTCGATCTCTGTCCGGGTATCATGCGTTATATTTGTCATATAGCCAACTCCTTCTAACATTACGTCTCCTAATTTAACTAACCGCTGCTGCCCGCAATAAACATTATGATCCAAAGAAAGCAGCGCTACCCCTTCATTATGTTCGAAGACAAGCTTAAAATCATTGTATTTTTCCGTTTAACTTAAAGTCCTCCGGCCGCAGGGTCATAAGCTCCAGCTTGCCGGGATTACCGGTTACGTACTGATTCAGCAGCCGAACCGATTGATTCCTTATCGATTTCTCGATGACATTCCGTACATAACGCGCATTACTAAAGGCGTGCAGTCCGTGATCCTTCTCCATCTGCAGGTGTTCCTTGAGCTTGCTCAGCGACTGTGGCATCAAGATATAATCCCTCTCCTTCGCCATCAGCTCCGAAATCTGTATCAATTGATCCAGATTGTAATCCGGGAAGTCCATCTGGATCGGAAAACGGGAATACAGGCCGGGATTCGAATCCATAAAAAAATCAATCTCATCACTGTAGCCTGCCAGAATAAGAATGAACTGGTTTTTATGATCCTCCATCGCCTTGACCAGCGTATCGATCGCTTCCTTGCCAAAATCCTTCTCGCCACCGCGCGCCAAACTGTAAGCCTCGTCGATGAACAGGATCCCTCCAAGCGCTTTTTTAACCAGCTCTCTGGTCTTTTGTGCCGTGTGACCGATATATTCACCTACGAGGTCCGCCCGTTCCACTTCGACCAGATGACCCTTATTAAGCACGCCCATCTTCTGAAACAGCTTTGCCACGATACGGGCGACTGTTGTTTTCCCTGTTCCGGGATTTCCTTTAAAAATCATATGGTACACATGACCGCCGCTTAATAAGCCTGCTTCCGAACGCATCTGGGCCACTTGAAGCAAAGCATAGATTTCAAATACCAAGTCTTTGATTTGTTCAAGACCTACCAGTTGATCTAGCTCTTTCTGTATTTCCTGGAATAGACTGTGCTGGGAAACAGGGTTTGGCGAAGGGGCCGGTTCGCGTTCCGGAACCGCACTGCTGATGAGTGGAGGTTCCGCGCTGCGGAGCACGACATTAATCTGCCTGGATGGCCGTCCTTCAGATCGGCCGTTAGCGGCCGTTACACGCCCGTTCATTGCTCCTCACCTCTTTATCCAAAGGGCTGACTATCTATTCCAATGTATTCTATTTACAGCCTGCTTATTAGAAGTTTCGTCCTCATAGGACACCCATGGCGATCAACAGCCGATCGGCCGTCCATTTCGTATACGCCAGCACTTCCCTAGACTTGTGTTTGGCCATCGGCAAAACGGTAGATTCCGTCAGCGATATAGAAGGACGATCATAACCAAGGGTTGTCGCAACCTCCATCGCCCTCGTCCCGTGATAGTCATGGGTTACTATAATGGCGGTTTTCCACCCATGCTCCTCCATTATTGCTTGGCTGAAGAGCAAATTCTCGTAAGTGCTCGTAGCTTCGTTCTCCAGGAAGATTTGTTCCTCGGGTACGCCCGCGTCGACCAAGAAATTTCTCATCCCTTCGGCTTCGGTAAATGGATACCCGGGCTTATCAAGGCCGCCAGAAACGATGAAGGTATCAAAACGGCCTGCATGGTATTCAACCAGTGCATGCTCAAGCCGTTCGCGAAGCCCAGGACTTGGCTGATCTCCCCACATGGAAGCGCCCAAGATGATGCCGACATCCGCCTTTTCCGACGGACTGCTGACGGCGCTTTCGATCTTCCAATATGCATAACCTGACCAGAGCACTCCAAGAACAACGAGAGAGAGCAGGGTAATCATCCCTCTCCGATACCATGCTCTCTTCTTAGTGCCTGCTCGTGGCAGACTCTTATGTATTTCCTGACGCATTATTTCTTCCTCCTGAACTCTCCGTTATGAAATAACTGGTCGCGATGCTTCAGAGACATCATAAAGTAAGGGAATTCATGCGCGTCGATGGCCCGAAGCAGATTCCGCGCGGTCACCTTGGCAAGCCTGTAATCATCCCGCGTAATGTCATTCCGCCCTAAGGCATCCTCAAGCTCATCTTCATCCAGCAAGAACACTTCACCATTTTTGACGACAACAACGTCCAAATACAGATCATCAAACCAAGGGACACCCTGATCCGTTACCCCTTGTTTCTTGCAAATATCGATGTACCATTGAACAATATTTCGTTTGTCATCAAACATGGCTGTCACGATGAAATGGCTGTCCTTCGGATAATACTGCAGCCATGAATAACCTTTGTCCGCGATTCGGTAAGTATGACGGCCATACGTCTTCCACAACGGTTCTTTCAGGCCATATATGGTATATAACGTGAGATACCCTGTAAATTGCTCACATTCCACATACCGGGAAGTGAAGTGCCGGCGGGTGATACGGCGCCAGTTCGCCCGATCTCCGAATTTACGTTTCATGGAACTTTTCCTCCCCATTCGTATTCCCAGCTTACCACATTTGGGTTTCACACTCAAAACAAAGAAGCCTCCGCAATCATGCGGAGGCTTTCAAATTCATTATGGGCTGTCCTGGGACTCGTCAGATCCGTCAACCGGATCCGACGGCTCCACAATGGTTCCCGGTACCGTAGGAATATTGCCCGAATCGGTGTCGGTTCCTCCAGTGCCTGTGTCGCCATTGTTAGATCCATCTCCCGAGCCATCCGATCCATCGCCAGGAAATTGACCATCTTGGCCATTCCCGGCCCCGTTTCCATTGTCAGGAGGATTTGTTCCATTACCGTTACCGTTACCGTTACCGTTACCGTTACCATTTCCGTTGCCATTGCCTGGGCCTTCACCATTCCCATTGCCTGGCTCGCCATTACCGTTGCCGTTCCCGTTGCCATTCTCATTTCCAGGAGGGAACTCATTGCCAGCTCCGTTGTCACCTTCATCAACCGGAGGCGGTTCCTGAATGTCCCCCGGATCGGGTTCCAGATCCTCAGGCGGCAATTCCTCGGATACAGCCACGATTTGCAAAATGTTCGAAGGTTCCGACTCATCGCCGGTTGATGGATCGAAGGCCGTCACATAATAATCGTAAGTCAAACCTTCCATCGCACTCATATCCTCGATAGCGGTTCCTCCCAAGGAATCGAGAATGCGGGTGTATTCCGATTCCGACGTTTCCTTACGGTACACGCGGTATTGAATGTTGCCGTGAACCGGATTCCAGCTCAGTGATACAGTCTGAGTCTCCCCGTTATAGGAGCCCGTCAAACCGCTGACTGCAGTTAATGTCGTTTCTTCTACAGGCGGCTGTACCGGCTCGGTACTCGGGAAGCTCTTGGCTTCATATCCCTGAACCGCCTTCTCCATTACTTTGCCCCATAGGGAAGCCGAGATCGAACTGCTTCGTTTCAGCAGATGCTGCCGGTCAGGGTTGTCATAACCCATCCATACAGCTGCCGTTAACTCCGGCGTATATCCGACAAACCATACGTCGCGGTTTGAGCTGACGCCCTTATAGCCGCTCTGCGTGGTTCCGGTCTTACCGGCTACCGGACGGCTGATTCGAGCATTTCTACCCGTTCCGTCCTCTACGACGCGCTTCATCATGTCTGTCATTTGCGAAGCCGTCGAAGCACTCATTACGCGCTTCCCTTTGCTGCCTTTATTCTCATGCACAACCTTGCCTTTGTTATCCTTAATCTGTTTGATCGCAAAAGCCTCTTTAAATTCTCCGCCATTGGCAAAAGCGCTGAAAGCCTGTGCCATCTCAAATGTGTTCGTACCTGTATCCATTCCGCCGAGGGCCAGGGATAAGTTCGCATCGCCTTCGGTCATCTTGATGCCGAGACTCTGTGCAAACTCGAATCCGGCTTTTACGCCGATTTGGTTCAACAGCCATACGGCCGGAATGTTCTCGGAACGCTGAATCGCTTCCGGCATGCCAATGGTCTCCGAGTAACCGTGCAGGTTGTTCGGACAGTAATTGCTGCCAAAACATTGCTTTTTATTACTTAATCTGGAGTCCTTCGTAAACTTCCCGGATTCCAGCGCCGGTGCATACGATACAATCGGCTTCAAGGCGGATCCCGGCTGACGACGGCTGTCGGTAGCCCGGCTGAACCCGCCGCGCGTATATTCCCGTCCACCGGACATGGCGACGATACCGCCGGTTTCCTGGTTTATGATGACCATAGAACCTTCAACCGGCACGTCGTCCGGACTTTCTTCAAAGTTTTCCGGATTCTTGAACTCTTCTTCCATTGCCGTCTGGGCATTCACGTCCATCGTGGTGTAAATCTGATAACCGCCGATGTTAACGTCGTCCTCGGTAAGGCCCCACTTCTCTTCTGCCTCTTCCATGACATAATCGATAAACGCTGTATATTTCTGCTGTCTTTCAGGCGGTGTATAAGCATAGTCCACTTTTTTGGCTTCCGCTGCCTCTTCGGCCGTGATATACCCCTGCTGTTCCATCAGGGTCAATACGACCGCACGACGCTCTTTGGAGAGGTCAGGATTCTTAAGCGGATTATATCGGGACGGTCCCTTCGGCATTGCCGCAAGTGTCGCCATTTCCCATAAATCCAGCTTGTTCAGATCCGACTTGCCGAAATAACGCTCGGATGCGGCTTTGATGCCGTAATAAGGTCCTCCGAAGTTAATCCGGTTTAAATACATCTCGATAATTTCCTGTTTGCTGTGCTGACGCTCAAGCGCCAGCGCGATCGACATTTCCGTCGCCTTCCGGAAGAAGGTTTTATCCCTGGTCAAGAATATATTCTTCGCCAGCTGCTGTGTGATCGTGCTTCCGCCTTCAACCATGGAACGGGCCATGATATCCTTTACCGCTGCGCGGCCGATCGACCACATGTCCACGCCGTTGTGCTCCATGAACCGTTTATCTTCTGTTGCAATGAATGCTTGTATCAATTTCTCAGGAATATCCTCGTACTTCACGGGATCACTCTTCTGGAGGGATAGTTCGCCCATCAGCGCGCCATTACGGTCATATACCTTGGAAGTACCGTATGCGGTCAATTTATCCTGATTCTGCTCCAGCAGCTTTTCACCGCTGATCAGGATGAACAAATAACCTGCAAGCGCACAGAAGATCGCAATGACGGCCGTGAAAAACAACGCCCACGCGATTCGCTTTCCCTTGCCCTTTTTCTTCTTCGCATTCGGTTTCGTGGTTTTGGATGTCTTCGAGTTGTCTTTGTTTTTATTCAACCGTGACATCTGATTATCTTTTCCAGCCATTTGTCCCCCTCCTTACTCCCTTGCGGGATCAAGCCTTCTGACTTTAAGTCATGCCTCGGAAAGAAAAGAACAACCTTCTCAGGTTGCTCTCTGCACTCCTTATAAGCTAAACGAATTATAAACCAAAAAGTTTCAAATTAATCAGTTGACGGTATGATTCTGCTCTTTATAAAACCATTCTAAAATCTATTGATCGCTGCTGTTATCCTGCATCAGGGACACATTACGCTGCGGCATGAACGTGGAGATAGCATGCTTGTACACCATTTGCTGACGGCCGTCGCTGTCAATCACGATGGTAAAATTGTCAAAAGCTTTGATCGTTCCACGGATCTGAAAGCCGTTTGTAAGGTATACCGTGGCCGGAATGTTCTCTTTGCGCAGTTGGTTCAAGAACGTGTCTTGGATGTTAATGGACTTGTTCATTAGCCGTACCCCCAATGGTTCATTTAGATTGTTTTGAAAATATATTCAAGATTTCAGTGAAACTTTCCTGCTATTATAGCACGGATTTTTTGATAGTTTGCAGAAAAATTTCCCGAGTCGGTGACGTCTACCCACTCGATGTCCTTCATGTGGCGAAACCAAGATAGCTGCCGCTTAGCGAATCGGCGTGTATCGCGCTTGAGCAGCACGACGGCCTCCTCGTAGCTGAATTCTCCGCTAAGGTATGAAACGATTTCCTTATAACCCAACCCTTGCATGGATACAAGTCCCGGAGCGAACCCTTTGTCCATGAGCGCCGCCACCTCATCAACAAGTCCCTGGCTCAGCATAAGATCAATTCGCTCTTCAATACGGTTATATAGCATTTGCCTGTCCATTGTCAAACCGACCAAGCATAAGTCATAGGGAGATTGCTTGGTTTGGGGCGCCAGTTGGGCCGAAAGTGGGACGCCGGTCATATGGTATATTTCTAAAGCACGAACGACCCGGCGTAGGTCATTAGGGTGAAGCCGTTCGGCCGTTTCAGGATCAACCTCTGCCAATTTTTGATGAAGAGCCTCGGCTCCGTGTTCATTGGCATAGCGGAACTGCTCTTCCCTAAAAACTTCATCCGCTCCGGTCTCGCTAAACTGATAGCCGTAGCACACCGACTCCACATAAAGGCCGGTTCCGCCAACAATGAACGGAAGTTTTCCCCGCTGCGTGATCTCCGTAATGAGCCTTTGGCTTTGCTCTTGAAATTCGGCTACCGAATAGGGGTGATCGGGCTCGTGAATGTCAATGAGATGATGGGGGACGCCTTCCATTTCTTCGACTGAAATTTTGGCTGTTCCGATATCCATTCCCCGGTATACCTGCATCGAATCGCCCGAGATAATCTCACATCCGAATTCCTTCGCAATTTCAATGCTCATTTTGGTTTTACCTACAGCTGTCGGTCCTATAAGAACGAGCAGTTTCGGTTTGGTTTCAACTGTCAATGGAAATCACTCCGTACGTTATTTTCGATTTTCCCCGTTCAGGCAATGTAAAGCCAAGCCGTTCAAACTCTCCGCTGGATCGCGCTTCCTTCATGACAACGGTTTTGCGCGCGACCCTGACCGCTTCTCTCACACTTTCCATTTCCAGCGGCTCCCCGTTTGCATAATGTCTCAAAGGATGGATGGAAGCCGATTCGGCGATCGGTTCACGGAACATCGGATCAAAATAAACAATGTCTACGCTCCGGTCCGGCAGCGACTTCAAATAATCCAAGTGATGGCTGTGCCTGACCTCGATTCGCCTCATCGCCTGATCACTGGCCTCCAGATGGCTTTCATAGGTCCGAAGCCCTTCTTTCAGCAGCGCATACAAGGGAAGCGAGCTTTCCAGAGCAGTGATCCGACTGTTCGGGCCGCCTTTGCCCGAAAATACCAGGGAGTCGGCTCCAAGCCCCGCCGTACAATCCAGTACGGAATCCCCTTCCTCCATTCCGGAAGCCTCCAGCATGGGATCGGGTTTTCCGCTCAGTACGCGTTTCAATCGGACAAACCCCATGCTCGGATGAAATTCCATGACCGAGCCGTCCGGTCCGCTAAGACGTACATGTCCGTTGAGTACGACCAACACGTCGTCATCTCCGGACCTGCGTGCTAATTTTCGCAATGAATGACCGCCGCGCTGGACATAACGGCAGCCGGTTTCCCGGGCTAAACTTATCGCGCGCTCCACAATGTCCGGCGCTTCCGCTTCTCCAGTTGTTATTATCATGAAGGTCCTCCTTGCTGTTACATAACGCGCTTAAACATTTTCTCCAAATCATAAGCCGAGAAGGAAACCACAATCGGTCGTCCATGCGGACATGTGTATGGCTGCCGGCAGGCGCCCAAACGCTGTATCAACGTCATCGCCTCCTGCTCCGTCAGCTTCTGATTGGCTTTGATGGAAGCCTTGCAGGAACACATGATCGACGAGGTTTCTCTCAGCTTGGCGATATCGATATTGCGTTCGCTCAACACCCATTCAGCCATCTCTTCGATAATGGCCTTCTCGTCGCCCTTGGGGAACCAGAACGGATGGGAGCGCACCAGGAAGGTATGACCGCCAAAAAACTCCATATACACGCCAACCTTTTCAAACCAGTGCAGCCGTTCCTTCACCTTTTCCGATTCCGAGGGCGTAAATTCCAGCGTAATCGGCAGCAGCAGCTCCTGGGATGCGTCTGCCGGGTTGCCAAACTGTTCGTAGTAATACTCGTAGTTAATCCGCTCATGCGCGGCATGCTGATCAATCAGGTACAGCCCGGTATCATTCTGCGCTATGAGATAAGTGCCGTGATGCTGGCCGATAAGCGTGAGCTCCGGAAATGGCGGGATCTCTGGATCTGGTCCTGAGGCCGACTGCAGCCACTCTTTCGTTACGGCAGGAATTCCGGCATTCCCCCTGGTCTCATTGCGGTATTCACTGCGATAAGAAGAAGCTGCTGCCGTTTCCCGCATTTGCGAGGTGGCGGATGTACCTGCTGCTCCGGACCCATAAGCGCGCTTGATATCCGGCTCAGACCGGGTGAAGACCTGCCCCTCCGGCCATGTCGCTGCAGGTGGCGCCTTGAGAGGCATGTTTCCGCCAATTGAAGGCTCGCCGCTTCCGGGGATCGCGATATCCCGTTCACTGCCGCTGTCGTTCGGCGAGGCATGGCTTTGCGCAGGAGAAAATTGCAGCTGTTCCTGGATATAGGCGTTGTCGCTTTTGCCAATATTTTGTTTGGCCGGGCGTGGAATCAGGATTTCCTGCTGCAGCACCTTGCGAATTTCTTCCTCCACCAAAGCGAACAGCTCCTGCTCTTTACTGAACCGCACCTCCAGCTTGGAGGGATGAACATTCACATCAATCAAAGAGGGGTGCATGGACAACTGAATGACAACGAGCGGAAACCGGTTGATTGGCAGCAGCGTATGATAACCTCTCAAAATCGCCTGCATCAAGCCGTAGTTCCGAATATACCTCCCATTGATGATCAGCGACATGCCGTTACGGTTTGCCCGGGTATAATCCGGGCGGCTGATATATCCGCTTAGCGTGTAGTCCATATTCTCCGCTTCAAACGGTAGCATCGCTTTGGCCGATTGGGTACCGTATATGGCCGCAATGACCTGAAGGGCATCGCCGTTGCCCAGCGTCTGCAGCAGCGAGTTTCCATTGTGCCTGAGCGTAAAGGCAATATCCGGCCGGGAAAGGGCCAGACGATACACATAGTCGGATATATGCCCCAGCTCGGTTTGGATCGTTTTCATATATTTCAGCCTTGCCGGCGTATTGAAGAACAATTCCTTCACGAGAAAATCCGTTCCTCGGGGTGCAGCCGTTTCTTCGTTCACGCGCAGATGACCGCCTTCGATTTCGAGCACCCGTCCGCGGCCATCCTGAGCATTGGACGTAACCAGACGCACCTTGGATACGGCCGCGATGGATGGCAGGGCTTCGCCCCGGAATCCAAGGCTGGTGATTTGAAACAGATCGCGGCCTTCAGCGATTTTGCTTGTCGCATGGCGGTAAAAAGCCGTCTCGCAATCCTCCGGATCAATGCCGGCGCCGTTATCCGTTACGCGAATGCTGTCCAGTCCGCCTTCTTCGACCGTTACGTCAATCTTGGTGCTCCCGGCATCAATGGCGTTCTCGACTAGCTCCTTTACAACGGAGGCAGGCCGCTCCACCACCTCACCGGCAGCAATCTGGTTTGCAATATGCTCGTCCAAAATCCGAATAATCCCCATCGTTCCTACCTCCGTTTCATTTCATCCCCATGCCAAAATCACATATCCTTCGCTTGAAGCTTCAGGTCGTTCAGGAATTGCATGGCCTGAAGCGGCGTCATATTCATCACGTCCGCGCCTTTAACGGCAGCAATGAGGCTCTTGACGGCAGGATCTTGAGAAGTTTCCTGCGCCATGGAATGCTGATCCTTGCCAGGCTTAACACTCGGTTCAGGCACTTCCTCCTCGCCAAAAATGGAGAGCTGCACCACGCCGCCCTTCCGGTCGGCGCCGCTCAAGCTTTCGGTATACGGCATCTTATCATCACGATGCTCATAGACAGCTTCCGATCCGCTTCGTCTCTCATCGGAAGGAGCTGCGGCAGCTGGCTGCTCGCGCTGCATCACAATCCCTTGCTCCGATGCCACCGCGGCCAGCGAGGCCATCTCCAGGCCCTGCAGGAGCCCATAGGCGCGGTCAATGATGCTGCCGGGCAATCCTGCCAATCTCGCACAGTAAATGCCGTAGCTGCTGTCAGCCGCGCCAGGGATCAGCTTGCGGAGAAAATGCACTTTGTCTCCGCTTTCCTGAACCGCCATGGAATAATTTTTGAGACCGCCAAGGCTTTCCTGAAGATGGGCGAGCTCATGGAAATGCGTGGATACCAATGCCTTACAGCCGATATGGTCATGCACATACTCAATCACGGCTTGCGCAATCGCCATGCCTTCACTCGTCGACGTACCGCGTCCCAGCTCGTCGATGATAATCAGACTGCGGGGCGTTGCTTTTTCCGTCATGACCTGAATATCCGCCATTTCCACCATAAAAGTGCTCTGGCCGCCGATCAGATCGTCTGCCGCTCCGATGCGGGTAAAGATCCGGTCCACCAGCGGGATAACCGCGCGCTCTGCCGGAACAAAGCAGCCCATCTGGGCCAAAATCGATAACAAGGCAACCTGGCGCATGTATGTGCTTTTTCCAGCCATATTCGGACCGGTAATCAGCAGGATCGAGGAGCCGTCCTTGCGTAAATCCGTCCCGTTCGCGATAAACGATGAATCCTTCATGACGGCTTCCACGACAGGATGACGACCGCCTTCAACGATATAATCATACCCTTCGCTCAGCTCCGGCTTCACGAACCGGTATTCCGCGCTGACCGCGGCCAGGGATTGATAGACGTCAATCTCGGCAATGCGCTCCGCGAGCTTTTGGAGCCGGCTCACTTGGGTATTCAGCTTGTCCCTGAGCTCGGTAAAGAGAGCGTACTCCAGATCCACCATCTTCTCCTGCGCCTCAAGGATCAATCCTTCCTTCTCCTTCAGCTCGGGCGTGACATAACGCTCCGCGTTCGCCAGCGTCTGCTTGCGCTCATACCGGCCTTCCGGCAGGGACGACAGATTGGACTTCGTCACCTCGATATAATAGCCGAACACCTTGTTGTAACCGATCTTCAGCGACTTGATCCCCGTAGCCGCGCGTTCCTTGGCTTCCAGCTCGGCGATCCAGCGTTTGCCGCTGGTGCTCGCTTCACGAAACTCATCCAGCCGCTCGTGATAACCCGGCTTGATGATGCCTCCGTCACGCACGGATACCGGCGGTTCGTCAACAATCGCATTCTCGATCAGTTCGCACAGATCGTCGCAAATATCCGTATCCGCAGCCACCCGGCGCAGCGTCTCGGAAGCAGACTCGGCACACAGCTCTTTCAGAGAAGGAATTTGTCTTAATGACAGTTTGAGCGCGTTCAAATCCCGTCCGTTCGCGCTGCCGAACGCAATCCGGCCGACCAATCGCTCCAGATCGTATATCTCTTTAAGCGCCATCCGCAAATCTTCACGCAGTATGTACTGGTTATACAAATGCTCAACAGCCTCCAGCCGCTCTTCAATCCGGCTGCGGGACAGCAGCGGTTTATCGATTCTCCGCCGCAGGAGTCTGGCTCCCATCGAGGTTTCCGTGCGATCCAGAAGCCACAGGAGCGATCCTTTCTTCGAACGCTCACGAACCGTCTCAACCAGCTCCAGGTTGCGTCTGGTGAACGGATCCAGAACCATGTATTGTCCCGGTTCATAGGAAGCAATCTGCGTCAGCTGCCCCAGCGACCGCTTCTGCGTCTCGCTTAAATACGAGATCAGCAGGGATATGCAGGCTCTTCGCTCCTCTTCCAGGCGGGCCCAAGCCGGCTCACCGAACTGGGTGCGTACCAATGCGTCCTCCCTGCGATCCCATGCCGTATAGACGATGTTGCGGCTGCCTGGAAGCGCCTGAGATGAAATGATATCAAGCAGCGCCGCGTCCCCAATAATCTCGGAAGGCTCATAGAGGCCAATCTCATCCCGCAGCCATTCCTCCGAAGATGGAACTGACGTCACATAAAGCTCCCCGGTTGACAGATCGCATGCCGATAAAGACATCAAGCCGCCCGTTTCCGTGACACACACCATGTAATTGTTCGACTTGTCGTGCACAACCTTGCCGTCCATGATGGTCCCCGGCGTGACGACCCGAACGATTTCCCGCCGCACCATGCCTTTCGTGACTGAAGCATCCTCCATCTGTTCGCAGATGGCGACTTTGTACCCCTTCTCAATCAACCGCTGAATATAACCCTCCGCGGAATGATAAGGGACTCCGCACATCGGTATTTTCTCTGCACCGCCGCCTTCGCGGCCGGTCAGCGTAATCTCCAATTCCTTCGATGCAAGGATTGCATCATCAAAAAACATTTCGTAAAAATCGCCTAAGCGGAAAAAAAGAAACGCATCGCGCGCTTGTTCTTTGACCTTCAAATATTGTTCAATCATCGGCGTATATTTAGCCATGACGTACCTCCATTACCTTCTAGCTTGACCTCCATTATAACAGAAATTGACCGCAAGGCATTACGGTTTAACGTGCGCGTTCAAAAAGGTCGGTTTTCAGCACCGAAGCTTATGCTTCCGATGTGCGTTTGTTCAAAACGCTTCAGTTGGATGAAGCTAGGGAGTGAGGAGCGGAGCGTACGTAGTTTGTACGTGAGCACCGGAAGGCCCGGCTGAATTCAAGATTCGATGCCGAGTTGCTTCTTGATTCACTTCGTGTTAGATATAGAATTTATTCGTTATCAGCAGAGCTGATGAAATTCTATATCGCAAGAAAACCTACCTTTGAATCGCGGTCGCTCATCCTTGATTGGCCTCGATTGGTTTTCTTATCAAAATCGGACTTTTTGAACAACCTCTTAAACGGGAATATTCCATAGCGGCCTGATATCTCTGCTCTCATCCCAGGCCCGCCCCGCTTCCATGTGAGCAAGCGCCAGTTCGATTTCGCGGGCAAAGTCCGAATATTCCGGCAGCGCTGATAAATCCCTGTGCCAGCCTGCGATACATTCTTTAAGCACGGACTTGTCGCCTTCATAATAGGCGCGATGGTAACGCTCCGTATTGAATGGCCTCGCCAGCAAACGGTCGCTGTATCGAGCTGCCAGGTAGGCAACATAAAGTGACACCTTCGCGACAAGCGGGGAAACGAGAAAGCTGGGAAGCGTACGGTATTCAAAGCCGCCATACGGCTGCCTCCGAAAATCCCCCAGGAACCCATAACGCGGTCTGCGAAAACGCCCCTTGGGGTCTTCGAGCAGCGCCAGCGGCAGAGCCAGATAATTGTCCAGCGTCTGAAGAAGGGACAGGGAGAGCGGTACTCCGCTGAAATGAATATGACCGCCTAGCGGGAAATCACCATAAGGCAGAGCTCCTGCCCTCCATGTCAGCGAACGATCGGTAATCAGGCTCTGGGCTTGACGCAGAGCTTTTTGCATTTCAATCATTAACGCCTTCGGATTCGCTCTCGGTAACGGTCTGAGCTCGGCAATGGGGTAAATGACCTCCCCCCGAAAACGAACGGCGTCACTGCCGACCGATCCGCCGCGCTCCATAAATTCGGATGCAAACACAATCTCCCCGTTATCCTTCATCAGCACAAACTCGGGATCCATCCCCATGAGCAGCGGCGCAGCCAAAGGGGATTCACTGTCTTCGTTATGCGCGTGAAAACCTGCCGCCGGCACCCCCTTCGCACTCATGACGGTTTTAATCCGGCCCGCTTTCATGCGGATGTCCTCGACTACATATCTTCGCTCGGGCCGGGCATTGATGATAACCTCTCCTTCATCCACGCCCAGCGTATACAGCGACCGCAGGGCCGCTTTCTCCAATCGCCGATGCAGGCCATCCTCATACCTCCCGTTCTCGGGGTCAGGCTCAAACATGACTTCACCGCCGCCGAGCTGATAGGAGCGGATCGAGACTGCGGACAGCTGCTCAACATGAACCGCGTACCTGGCCGTGTAATGCTTTTCCTCAACCGAGCCCAAGCCCAGAAGGGACGGTATTCCGGATCTGGACAGACGTGCCTGCGCGAGAAGCACAGCAGCTCCCTTCAAGGGTACATATTCTTTTACAGCAGCTGGTTTTACTTTAAATTGAGCCATCTCCTAGTCCCCCTGTAAAAAAAAATAAAAAAGAGGGCATCCGCCCTCCGCAAAGCTGCCCTCACTGCATATGCTAAGATTAGAATCATTCCTACAGGAGGGTTATCTTACAGTTCATCCTCCAGACCTTCGTAATCAAGGTCTTCGTAATCATCGACTTCGTCTCCCAGGACGTAATCGAATTCTTTGTCCTCGTAATCGCCATGATGATGGCTGCATACTTTGACAACGACCTTGGTCTCGGCAATCAGCTCCACCGCGTACTCTCTCTCTACCCGCAGAATGACACTCGTGCCATTCGAGGATACGCTGGCCTCAACGCAGCTCGGCTCCTGTGTCGCTTCAGCCGACACTTCCACCGTGGATGCACGATGCTTCGGATCCAGATAGGAAAGAGGCACGCGTTCTACATACGATACCGTTTCTTTCGCCACATCGGTCTGTGAATTTTTGTCATAGGAATACCAGATGTTAACATCGTAAGTACCAATAACTTCAATTCCGTCTCCGGCGGCAACCGCCTCGTATTGATGGTTTATAATCCAAGCCCCCAAAATACTGGTCGGATTATTAGGCGGAGTCACGGTATGTGTTACGGTAGAGAATTTACGACCCTTGCCGCAGATCGCCTTCGTGATGATTTCTCTACATTGGTGTTTATGACTCAATGACATCTTCGAACCTCCTCCATACAATCATTCCATACATGTGTATGCAAGACATGGGCGAATGTTGAATGAAGTGGTCCAAATAAATTCATATGATGCTAAAAATATCAGATTTTTTTTTTGCAAATCCCAGAGCTATACGGCCGAATCCGCGCGCTTCTGCGGTTTTTTTGCCGTGGGCGCCTTATACTTCTTTGAAATATTCAAATAGTATTCCAGCTCATGGCATAGCTGCAGGATCGCGGAACGGACCTCGAATTCTTCGCGAGTAGTCGGCAGTTCCATCTCCTTGAACCTGTCCTCCAGCTCAATCAGCAATCCTTCGGACTTGCCCGTATATCCTTCGGCAACGACATCCTTGCTTAATTGATCGAATATTTCCGCCGTCAGCACACCGTGAGGAAGCCGCTCGTACACCTGGGATATTTGATGCATCATGCTCTGGATATTCTCCATCTGTTCCTTCCGCATATAAAAATAGATGTTCCAGGAGCCGTCCGGATGAATCATCTGGTTCTCCGATGCCCGCTTCGCTTCCTCAATTCCTTTCTCAATCTGCCGGTTGGCCTCAATCAGCTCTTTCCCGTCCCATATATGTTCAGGATCCCGAAGCGTAAGCGAGAAGTGACGGAAAATGACGGAGAAGAGCCCGTCCACCTTCTGGCGGATCTCCATCATCGCTCCCTCGCTGTTCGGCATATAAACCAGGTTCACAAGCATCGCCGATCCGAGACCGATGATCAACAGTTCAATTTGGGTGAGCAAAATGTCCATCCCGATCTCTTCCCCCTGGAACACCCGAAACACCACGACCGAGCTGGTTACGATGCCTTCCTTGAAGTTCGCCTTCGAAATCGCGGGAAAGGCAAGCAATATGTATAGAGCCAATACCCAATAATGAAATCCGAGAAAATAAAATAGAATACACGCCAGCACCAGACCCAGCAATGAAGCGAACAATCTGGACGATATGGAGCGCACACTCCGTTTTCGCGTGACGTCAACGCCAAGTATAGCAAGAAGACCGGCGGACGTAGCCCCCGGTATGTTCAAGGCATCTGTAATTAAGATGGCAAGCAGGCTTGCCGCAGCCGTTTTGATGACACGAAATCCCATGTGATGAAGAGCCTCCAGGCGAGTTGATGATGACTATATATGTTTCTTTTTATATGACCACATATATAAGGTATCTTCATCCTAGCTTATTTTTATGCCATAAACAACCATGCCTGGGGGCAATAGACCAAGCCCATTAACGATGAGTCAGCAATTTCCTTTCTATATATACCACCATTTGATACATGGCTGTTGCCACGACGGCGATAATGAGCAGACTCGACAGCACAAGCGTGAAATTGAATACCTGAAACCCGTACATAATCAAGTAACCGAGACCCGATTTGGCGACCAGAAATTCGCCGACGATGACGCCGACCCATGCCATGCCCACATTGACCTTGAGCGTTGATACGATCGCCGGATACGAAGCTGGCAAAATAACCCGCTGAAACACCTGGCGCTTGGTTCCGCCGAACGTCCGGACGACCTTGATCAGATTGGAATCCACCTCATGAAAACTGTTGTATACAACAAGCGTGGTCACGATGACCGTGATGGATAACGTAGTGACAACAATAGCCGTAAAACCTGCGCCAAACATCACGATAAATATCGGACCCAGCGCTACTTTCGGCATACTGTTGAACACAACCATATAGGGATCCAGAACCTTGTTAAGAAACGGTGACCACCAGATGAATACGGCGAGCAGCGTGCCTACCAGCGTACCGAGCAGGAATCCGACAACCGTCTCCCCTACCGTGATCCCCAAGTGCCCCCATAACTCGCCGCTGATCATATTCCCCCATATGTTGGCAAAAATTTTGGTCGGATAGCTGAAGAGCAGCACGTCTATCCATTTGAATCTCCCCGCCGCTTCCCACCAGATAAAGAATAGCAGCAGCATGCTAAGCTGGACGGTCAGCACGCGTCTGCGTAAACTTTTCTTGCGCTTCATGTGTTTTACATAAATATCCTGGAGCCAGCCCTTCGAAGAAGAAGCATGAGGCTCATCCCTTGATGTCATAGGCTTCACTCCTTCCCGATCGTTTGCATTTCGCCCCAGATCTCATGAAACAATTCGTTGAACCCCGGCTCCTTACGAGCATAAAAAGGCTGTACCTGACGTATGTTCTCAGGAATATTGAACATTCGGTGAATCCTCCCCGGGTTGCGGTTCAGGAGAATGACCCGATCGCTCATCGCAATGGCTTCGGACAAATCATGGGTCACCAGGATGGCGGTCTTCCCGCGCTCCTTCAAGGTGTCCACGATCAGATCTTCAAGCTGCAGCTTCGTCTGATAATCGAGTGCGGAGAAAGGTTCATCCAGCAATAGCAGGCCCGGATCCGTCGCCAAGGTCCTTACAAGTGCAACCCGCTGTCTCATTCCGCCTGACAGCTGGGCGGGATAGAGGTTGCCGCTGTCCCCAAGGCCCATCTCCTTGAGCAAACTCTGAACGATACCGCGACTTTCCGGATTCAACCGCTCCGTCAGTTCCAAGCCGATCAAGGCGTTATCCATAATGGTGCGCCAAGGAAATAAATAGTCCTGCTGCAGCATGTACCCGACCGCCGGCGACGGCCCGTTTACCGGTTTGCCGTTCACATAAGCGGCTCCTTTAGATGGCTGCAGCAAGCCGGCAATGACAGACAAAATCGTTGTCTTGCCGCAGCCGCTAGGCCCAACCAGGCTGATGAACTCCCCCGGTTCCACCTTCAATTGAATCCCTTCCACAGCCAGAGAGGCTTCCCGATCCGTGACATATACGTGAGCGATATCGTTCAATTCAACTACCGGTACCATTGGTGCTCTCTCCCTTCGTTCTATGGATTAGGCTATTTCATCATTTGGCTTGTTTCGCTTTCTCGGCAAAGCTGTTGTTGACGATTGTTTCAGGCGCTACACGTTCTTTCAGTTCCCCGGCCTGCTCCATCACGTCCAGCAGATTGTTCCATTCCGCCTCGTCCACGATCGGATCGGTCGCATAGCTGCCCTGCTCCTTGTAGCGTTTAACGGAAGACACTACGATGTCGCGGTCGCTATCCTTAAAATAAGGCATGATTGCATCCGCGATATCTTCGGGGCTGCTCGCATCCACCCATTGCTGTGCCTTGTACAGGGCATTCGTAAACTTCTGCACCGTGGCATCGTTTTTGTCGATAAAGCTCTGTTTTGTCATGAATACGGTATATGGCAGTCGTCCGCTTTCTACGCCAAAGGAAGCCACCACTTTGCCACGGCCTTCTTTTTCAAAGATGGAGGCCTGCGGTTCAAAGAGCTGAACAAATTCACCGGTGCCGGAAGCATAAGCAGAGGCGATATTCGCAAAATCGATATTCTGAATCAGTTCCAGGTCCGCGTGCGGATCGATCCCTTTTTTACGGAGCGTAAACTCGCCTGCCATCTGCGGCATTCCGCCTTTACGCTGACCGAGGAATACTTTACCCTTCAGGTTGTTCCAGTCAAATGCGCCCTCATCCCTGGCCATCAAAAATGTCCCGTCTGTCTGCGTCACCTGTCCGAAGTTAATGACCGGATCTTCAGAGCCCTGTTGATACACGTAAATCGAAGTTTCCGAGCCGACAAGTGCCACATCGATGGCTCCTGACAGCAGGGCCGTCATCGTTTTGTCTCCGCCAGGGGTCGTCTGCAGCTCGACATCAAGCCCCTCTTCCTTAAAAAATCCTTTTTCCAATGCGACGTACTGCGGCGCGTAGAAGATCGAGCGCGTCACTTCGCCAATCTTGACCTTCGTAGCCGATCCGCCGCCACCGCACCCGGCAAGCGCCACTCCGCAAACAAGCAGCATGGTTAACGCCAGCCCCCACCATTTTTGACGCTTCATCGTAACCCTCCATTCCCATTGACCCTTTGTTTCTTTTCAGCATATGCATGTGCCTGCCCAAAGGTTAAACGCCTGATAGATATGCTGGGGGCTATTCATTTGGCATGATCGATCGTAAACCGTCTATCGACGTATTTTCTCGGAGGACAGACCACGTTTAGTGGAAGCTTTTCTAGCGAGATAAGCATTGAAGCTTCAGAGTTGTATACTGTCTTAATACAAAAAAAACGCAGCCACTTGGGCTGCGTTTATAATGTGGATCAAAGTTTGTAAATCTCTTTATACTTCTCTTCGAGATAATCGGCCAGATAGTCCGGATTCAATTCTTCTCCGGTGACGCGCACGATGATCTCGGACGGCTTCTCGCTCTTTCCGTACTTGTAAACCTTGTCCGTCAGCCATTCCTTGATCGGGGCGAGGTTCCCCTCTTCGATAAGCTGGTCGAGGTTTGGCAGTTCTTTGCGCATCGTGTGAAGCATCTGGGCCGCATACATATTGCCAAGGGAATACGAAGCGAAATATCCGAAATCCCCGCCGGACCAGTGAACGTCCTGCAGAACGCCCATTCCGTCATTTGGCGGCATAATGCCGAGGTATTCTTTATACTTCGCGTTCCAGGTCTCCGGCAGATCCTTCACGGCCAAACCTTCGTTAAAGAGTTTCTTCTCGATCTCATAACGAATAATGATGTGCAGGTTATAAGTAAGCTCATCCGCCTCAATTCGAATCAGAGAGTTCTCTACCTTGTTCGCGGCCAAATAAAAATCCTCGATGTCCACGTCCTTCAATTGTTCTGGGAAGTGCTGCTGCAGATCCGCGAAATAACGGCGCCAGAACGGGCGACTGCGACCAATCATATTTTCCCACAATCGGGATTGAGATTCATGGATGCCCATCGAGGTACCGCCGGAGAGCGGCGTTCCTGCAAGCTCTTTATCGATATTTTGCTCATAAAGGGCATGCCCGCCCTCATGCAAAGAGCTGAATACCGCACTTAGCACATCGTCCGGAAGATACATGGTCGTAATGCGCACGTCTCCAGGGTTTAAGCCCGTTGCAAATGGATGCACACTCTCGTCCAAACGTCCCGCTTCAAAGTCGTAGCCCATCTGCTCCAGCAGGAACAAACTGAATTTCTCCTGCTGTTCTTTCGGGAACAGCTGCTTCAAGAAGTCCGTTCTCGGCTTGTAGGGCGATTTCTGGATCGCATGAACCAGCGGTACCAGGCGCGCTTTCAGACGGTCAAAAATAGCATCCACCTTTTCCACCGTTAAATCCGGCTCATACATATCAAGGAGTGTGTCGTATCTGGTGTTTTTCACGCCCCAATAATCAATAAACTCTTGCTTGAACGCAACGATCTTCGTTAAGTAAGGTTCGAAACCTTCAAAATCGCTGTTCTTCTTCGCTTCCTCCCACTTCGTCTCCGATTGGGCGGCGAGAATGGAATACTCCTGAAAGCGTTCAGGCGGAATGGATTTGCTCTGATCGTACACCTTCCGCACTTCCGCAATCATGCGGCGTTCGCGATCATCCAGCTGATGCGCCTGTTCCGGCTCCGAAAAAAATGATAACAGCTGACCCATCTCTTCCGATATTTGCAGTTTAAATGCCTCTGTAGATAAAACCCCGATCGTTTCTGAACGGATTTCGGTTCCCTTGCGTGGAGCACCCGTCCGTAAATCCCAATGAAGTAGGCCAATAGCTTCGTAATAACTCATAATTTTGCGAACCAATCGATCAAATTGTTCCCATTGTGGTAAATGTTGTACTGCCATTCCGGCACACCTTCTTTTTTTATATTAGGATTTTTCTTTACTCTATTGATGATACTTTTTACAAGGTATATAATCAACTTCCAGAAAGAATAAATAACAACATACATATAAAGGAGTGTCAGGAGGCCGTGAATATTCAACTCACCCGGCAAGCCGAGCTGAAGCTGAAGGACAAGCTCGGGGACAAGCCGGGCGCAATCAGGCTGATCTATGACACGGAGGGATGCGGATGTGCCGTCAACGGCGTCCCAAGCCTGCGTATTGTAGATGAGCCGACGACGGAAGATATCGCTGTCGAGACAGGCAGCCCGGTGTCGTTTATCGTAAACCGCAAGCAGGCCGTTTTTTTCGAAGAGAAGATGAGGCTCGATGCAGATCCAGCCACTTACTCCTTCCGGCTGGACAGCAGCGGACAGAACTATGGCACCAATATTCAAGTATTAGATGCCAGAGCGTAACTACAACAAATAATTTATAGATACAAAGGAGAGAAAATCGATGGAAAAACACCTTAACAGCATACTGGAACACAATCGCAGCTTTGTAGAGAATAAAGAGTACGAATCCTACCTGACAGGGCGTTTTCCTGAGAAGAAACTCGTCATTATTACTTGTATGGATACACGATTGGTTGAACTGCTCCCTAAAGCGATGAATTTCAAAAATGGCGACGTCAAAATCATTAAAAATGCCGGCGCGATCATTTCACAGCCCTTCGGAAGTGTTATGCGAAGCGTCATGGTTGCACTGTACGAGCTGCACGCCGAAGAAGTCATCGTTGTGGGTCACTACGAATGCGGCATGGCTTCCTTGAACGCGGATGATATGATCCAGCATATGAGAGACCGCGGCATATCCGATGAAGTGTTATCCACGCTGGAAAACTCCGGCATCCGGTTATCCAAATGGCTTCGCGGTTTCGATAACATTACGGACGGCGTAAAAAATACGGTGAGCCTGATTAAAAACCACCCGCTTCTTCCTCCAAACGTTCCCGTTCATGGCATGGTCATCGACCCTAACACCGGCGCGCTTGATCTGGTCGTAGAAGGATACGAGAACGAATAATTCGATCAAAGTCAAATGGAAGCACGAACGCATACGCGTTTGTGCTTTTTTAGTCACAATTTTGCCAAAAGCAGAGAGAAAGCCCCCTCCCCCAGTTGTCAAACCATACAGTTTCAGTGTACACTTTTTAACAACCGGACCAATAGGCGGATGACCATCCACGCCTTAGCGTCCACGATATGCGTTTCAAAGGGAGTTATGTCCATGAATACGTTGTCATACGGCTTGTTAGGCTTACTAGCAAGAAGAGAATCATCAGGATATGATTTGATGCTTCGAATACAGCCCTTTTGGCAGGCCAAACACAGTCAAATCTATCCCCTGCTGTCCAGCATGGAGGAGAAACAGCTGTTGTCCTCGCACTGGGTTCAGCAAAGCGATAAACCGGACAAGAAAATTTATGCGATTACAGAAAAAGGCATGCAGAAGCTGCGTGAATGGATGTACCAACCAATCGCGCCTGCAGTCACCAAGGATGAACTTTCTCTTCGAACCTTTTGCCTGTGGCTGACGGAGATCGGCATCGCCGTCGATATTTTCGAGGACCGCAGAATCGGGTATCTGGAGAAAAAACGTTATTATGAGCAGATTTTAGAGGGAATTCCGGAGGATACCCGCGAGATTGGAAGCAAGGCTTTCAGCAATTATGTACTCGCTACCAAAGGGCTGATGATGGCTGAAACCGAGCTGAAATGGTGTGATTGGGTACTGGAATTACTGAGACAGCAGCAGCACACAACAGCCTCAAAACATGGCCGCACAAATTTTGAAACCTTATCGTGACTCGTCCGTATTACTCTTTATTACTCTAAATTTACTGGGAGGTTCGACAGAACACGATGAAAAAAGTATTGACGATTCTTGTAGCGATTACACTGTTCTTTGTAGCGCTGACGCCTGATTCCGCAGATGCCAGAAGAGGTGGCGGAGGTTTCAAATCCGGGACCAAGTCATACAACAGCACTCCGAAAAAGGATACTAATAATGTTCAACAAACGAACAACCGTTCCAATACAGGGGCAGCCGCTAACACGAAAAAACCAGGATTTTTCAGCGGTGGCAGCTTGATGAAAGGACTTATGATCGGTGGTCTGGCTGGCTTGCTCTTCGGCAGCATGTTCGCCGGCATGGGCTTCATGGGCGAAATCATGGGATTGCTCATTAACCTGATCGCAATCTGGGCTTTGATTATGATCGTTATGGCTGTTGTACGCTCCGTGAAGAATCGCCGTAAACAAAACGAGCCTCGCGACAACAACAATAACAATAATCGGTACTAATCCATGGTTCTAAGCATGGACGAAATCGTCAATGCGGTCTGCCTTCATCAGGCGGAACGCAGAGGCGTCAAACCAACCGATGTATCGCTTGAGCTTAGCTGGGACGAAGATACCGGATATACAGCTGAAGTATGGGTCGGCGGAAGAACGCAATATTTGATTGAGGCTAACCTCATCGAAGCTATTCTCCGCTACCTGTACTCCGAATACAATATCCGCGCTTACAGTGAGCAAGTACGACTTGAGCTGGAAGACGAAATTATCGCAATCGTTCAGCAATAATACCATCTATCGATAAAGCAGCCGCTTCGCTAATATGCGAAGCGGCTGCTTTTTTGACCAAATGCACGATCATCAACGAGCTCATAGTACGATTGGTTTATAATTCAATGCCTTATCAACGATTTCCTCAGGTGTCAGATCTTTTTCCGGCCAAAAAATCAAATTGCTAATGTCGGGGTGGGGAACATTCCGCTGCAGCAATTCGATCCATTCCCCCACCTCTTCCTCGCTGCCTTCCCCATTATACAGACTTGTCACCAGATCAACGATTTGCGCTTTCGTTAATTCGTTCATGTACGGCTCCTTTCTTGTCATCGACCCAGCGCCGAATAAATTCCTTCTCAGACTTATTCAACCGCTTAAACGAATTTTCAAAAAAATAGAGATACTTGGAATGAAGTTGTTTAAGCTTTTCTATTTCGCCAGCAGAGATAGCTTCTTTAATTGCATACGTTAATTTCCCATAACTATCTACGATAATTTCTGAACTTAAAATAACATCAATCATTAACTTACCCTCGGGATTAACTGCCTTCATTTTTTTGTCCATCTAAGACTTCGATACTCCTCATACCATTTATTAATAAATTTTATGCGAAAAACGCATAAATATCAATATGCAATTTTCGCATAAACTAAACTTTTCATGGGTGATATATGATGTATAAACGAATTCGAGGACTACGCGAAGACAGAGATCTGACACAACAGCAGCTGGCGGATTATTTGCACATTTCTCAAACCACATACTCTCGATACGAAAGTGGAAATTTGGACGTACCTAGCTCAGTATTGATCAAACTAGCGGATTTCTATGACGTAAGCATTGATTACATACTCGGCCAGACTGACATTGCAAAACGTAATCACAGCAAGAAGAAAAGTAACACCAAGATCGTTGACTAAAAAGCAGTATGAATCAACCTGTTCCTACCCCACCGCATGAATAAAAACACCATTCCAGCCTTGGAAGAACCTAAATAAAAGAAATAAGCCTCCCATATTTGAGGCTCATTTCTCATTATTATTCATTCCTCTATAAATACGCCATTCAAGACATACTTCGTTTAGGAGCACTTTCCGTAACAGCTCAAACATGATATAAAACCGTATAATTGCTATTTTCCTTCATGTATTTGTCCGGCTAAACCATAAAAGAAAAGCTCCATCAAGGTTTCCATGCTGCCGTTGACATATTCCCGGTTCCCCGAATCCCAGCGTCGCCCCAGCTCATGCATGAACATCGAGAAGTACAGCATCGTGACCTCTTCGGTTTGATCCTTATGAATATACCCTTCTTGTTTCCCCAGCGCGACAAACTTCATAAAAAAATCTTTCACCTTCTCCTCGCTATACTGCTGGATGGTCTGACTTATGCCGCGCTCCTCGGAGGTTTGGAAATTCCGAAACTCTTCCGATAAAAAGGTCAGATTTTTAGCCTCCAGCAGCATGATTTCTTGGGTCTTTTCGGCAAATGTGCGCCCGGAATCCAGAATGCGCTCATACAGCGCCAACTGCTTGTCCGTCCAATCCATGATCATATCCATATAGAGCTGATCTTTGGTTCCAAAATAGTTATATATCGTTGCAGGTGACACGCCTGCCTGTTGGGCGATTTCATTAACGCTAACCTTTTGGTAACCGTGCCTCGAAAAAAGCTGGAAAGCGACAGCGTAGATTTGTTCCATTTTTTTATGCTTTCTGCGTTCATACCCGTTCATGTGTTCTCCACCTCGAATGAAGTATAAACCAAGTTTTAGAGTGATTCAATATTTTCACTACAAAACAATTGACATTCACCTACTCGAAGTTATACTCTTTTTGTAGTATATTACTCTATTTACTACATAACTTCAAATTAAATTACGAAGAAATGAGGGCGGTATGAAATGAAAGCAATAAGGATTCCTTCGATTCTGCATGAGGTTTTCGGTGAACAGCAGTCCGTTGGCACGATTCTTGTCGTCTTGGCGTTCGGCGGATGTCTGACCCTAGCGGTAAGCCTTGTTTTTCCGGATATCCTGCATTCTTTGCCTTTATGGCGTGGTATCCTAGCTTTATTGCTTATTTTCGATATTTTCTGCGGCTGTATCGCCAATTTCACCCGCTCGACCAGTAATTTCTATGCAGCCCGTAAAAAACAGCGGATTGTGTTCATCGCCATTCACGTTCATATCCTCCTGGTCGCCGTATTGCTGGATACCGACATGGTGTATGCGGTGGGAATATGGGCATATACCATCGCTGGAGCTGTGATCGTGAATGCGCTGATCGGGAAATCATCGCAGCATTTTGTAGGAGGCTTGCTCCTATCGATCGGCATAGGGGGTACGTTCTTGCTGTCCAACATCCAGCCCTACATGTTATTGGCCGGCACCCTGTTTATGCTGAAAGTATTGTTCAGCTTCGCTGTCGATCATTATGGGGGAGCAGAACAACGGGCATGAATCCTGCCCCGCACTCTATCAAGATCCGTTTCCCATTCTTCCAGTCTATATCGGGTGTCATTGACCTGTGCTGTGAGATTGTCGATAATAGTAGATAGTAGAATAAGTTCACTATCTTCAAGGGATTGGAGCTATGTAATGAAATATCATAATCTGGAAGAATGCATTATGGATCTGGAGAAACATGGGCATTTGGTTCGTATACATGAAGAGGTTGATCCTCATTTGGAAATGGCTGCCATACATATGAAGGTCTATGCTGCAGGCGGCCCGGCACTACTGTTTGAAAATGTAAAAGGTTCGAGGTTCCGCGCGGTCTCCAACCTGTTCGGGACGATCGAGCGTAGTAAATTCATTTTTCGGGATACCTTTGCATCCACGCAAGACGTCATTGCGCTGCGCAACGATCCGATGAAGGCGCTCAAAAATCCGTTCAAATATGTCGGGACAGGATTAGCAGCTAAAACCGCGTTACCTATCAAAAAAACGGGGGGGCTGCCACCTGGGTTTCAGGAAATCCAAATTTCTGATATGCCGCTAATTAAACACTGGAAGGACGATGGCGGTGCTTTTGTCACGCTGCCTCAAGTCTATTCGGAAGATCCGGAGAAGCCCGGCGTCATGAATTCCAATCTGGGCATGTACCGGGTGCAGCTGACAGGCAACGAATATGAAACGAACAAGGAAGTCGGCATCCATTACCAGATCCACCGGGGCATCGGCATTCATCAAGCGAAGGCTAATAAATTGGGGCAGCCGCTTAAAGTAAGCTGTTTCATCGGGGGCCCCCCTGCCCATACGATTTCAGCGGTTATGCCGCTGCCGGAAGGCATGAGCGAGCTAACCTTTGCCGGCTTGCTGTCCGGACGCCATTTCCGGTACAGCTATGTTGACGGCTACTGCATTAGCCACGATGCGGATTTCGTCATAACAGGGGAGATCCATCCCGGCGAAACCAAGCCCGAGGGACCTTTTGGCGATCATCTGGGCTATTACAGCCTGGTCCATCCGTTTCCCGTCATGCGCGTGCACAAGGTTTACGCCAAACAGCAGGCAATCTATCCATTTACGGTAGTCGGAAGACCGCCGCAGGAAGATACGTCCTTCGGAGAACTGATTCATGAACTGACCGGCGGTGCCATCCGGCAAGAAATCCCGGGTGTCAAAGAGGTGCATGCAGTGGACGCTGCAGGAGTACACCCCTTGCTCTTTGCCATCGGCAGCGAACGATATACCCCTTATCAACAAGTAAAACAACCGGCTGAGCTTCTCACGATTGCCAATCGGATACTGGGCACGGGTCAATTAAGCTTAGCCAAGTATTTGTTCATCGCGGCGGAAGAGAAAGAGCCTTTAAGCACACATCGCATCGAGGACTTCTTGACCTATATATTGGAACGCATCGATCTGCAGCGGGACATCCATTTCCAGACCAATACCACGATCGATACACTCGATTATTCCGGGACCGGACTCAACACCGGCAGCAAGGTCGTATTCGCGGCGGTCGGGGATAAAAAAAGGGAATTGTGCCATGAGTTGCCTGAAGTCCTAAAGGATCTCCCGGGATACACGCCAGCAAAATGGATCATGCCCGGCATTGTTGCGATCCAGGGAGTCCCTTTTGCGAGTTATGCCGAAGTGGAGCAGGAAATGGCGAGCCTAAGCGATGCAATCCGCGAGCGAGGTTCGCTCCCGTCTTGTCCGATGATCATTCTGTGCGATGACAGTGAATTCATGAGTGCGACCGTGAATAATTTTCTGTGGGCAACCTTTACGCGCAGCAATCCTTCCCATGACATTCACGGTGTGAACAGCCGCTATGAGCACAAGCATTGGGGCTGTGATACGGTCATTATCGATGCCCGTACGAAGCCGCATCAGGCCCCGCCATTAATACCGGATGAAGAGGTCGAACGCAGCATCAAGCGTTTATTTGCGGACGGAGGCAGTTTAAGTCGGATTCCGATACGATAAGTGCTGGGCAATCCTAAAGCGGACGACTAACATTAAAATGAATGCAATTTAGATGGGCTGGTCCTTTTAAGGCCAGCCCGTTGTTATATAATATTTTATTATCTACTTGGGAGGATGAACATGTTTCCAATACTAGAGACCCAACGATTAAGACTGCGGGAGATCCAGCATCAGGATGCCGGGGCTATCTACAGCTGCTTCTCGAATGATGACGTGACTCGCTATTACGGACAAGACACACTGACCACCCTAGAGCAGGCTCTCCATTTCGTTGAGCTCTTCGCTAACAATTACAGGGAGAAACGCGGAATTCGATGGGGCATCGAAAGGAAAGATGCCCAGGGTCTCATCGGCACGATTGGGTATAACGTATGGTCCCCGCGGCATAAGAGGGCCGAGATCGGATATGAATTACATCCTGCATTCTGGGGACAAGGTTATGCAAGTGAAGCCGCCTCTGCCGTTATCGCATATGGTTTTCAAGTGCTTGGCTTAACCCGCATCGGTGCCGTTGTTTTTATCGAGAACCAGGCTTCCCATGCCCTCCTGACCAAACTCGGTTTTGAAGCAGAAGGTATTCTTCGCCAGTATATATATCAAAATGGCGTGGCGCACGATACGCGGGTGTACTCATTATTAAAGAACCAGCTTCATTTGCGTTAGAGGTAGTACATAAACCGCGGAAGATTATTCATCCAGGGATTCATTGGCATCCAGAAATGGTTTGTTCACAAAATAATACATAAAACCCATCAGCAGCACGCCGCCAATCAAATTGCCAATTGTTACCGGAATCAGGTTATGCAGTACGCCTTCCAATGAAATCGTGCCGGGATGGTTCAGTACGAGCGCAATGGCAAAGGTGCACATATTGGCAATGCTGTGCTCGTATCCGGAAATGAAGAAGCAGAATACAAACAGCATCATGGCAAACATTTTGGCCCCGTCGCCCTTCAATGACATCGGGATAAAAAAGGCAAGGCACACGAGCCAGTTACAGAGAATAGCCCTGAAAAACAGCTGCACCGTCGGGGTGGTCATTTTGTGCTCAACCACATCAAGCAGAAAACCGTTCACGGATGAATCCATGAAAAGCCCGGTCAAAAATATCAGCAGCGCAAACGTGCACGCCCCCAAAATATTCCCCGCGTAGCTGAATACCCACAGCTTGACGACCTCCAGCCACCTTAGTTTCTTGCGCAGAGCGGCATACGTGTAGTAGAACGTATTCCCCGTAAACAAATCCCCTCCCCCATATGCGATTAGAATGATCGCCGCGCCAAATGTAATGGCGGCCATCGGGTAAGTCAGAGGGGAATGTTCCAGATAAAAGAAGTTGCCTGTCTTAAACGCAACAATGACACCGAAGCCGATAAACATGCTGGCAAGCATGGAGCGGGCGATGTAACGAAGATGGCTTTGTTTGAAAATTTTGTGTTTTTTGAGAGCAAGCTGCTCCACCTTGAGTAATGATTCGGTTTCCATAATTCCTCCTGAAAAAGTCGGTTCTATATAGATTACACGATTTTTCCAATAATTCATATCACCTCAAGCATCATTACCCCATTCTCCCCGATGAAACATACATGGTGGGCAGAACTCGATCCACTCCGGGTATCAATTCTGATATTTCATCTTCATAGAATCGTAACCCAATGCCGCTTCGCTTCCACTATTATGGGAAGATAAGTTTGACACACTTGTTTGATGCACAGTGCATGTGGTAATTAGTTGTTACAAAGGAGAGGATGCAACATGAACTTGAAACATCCAGCAAAAAAAGCAATCGTTGCCTTGACCATGGCAGGCGTCTTCGGCGTAAGTGCAATCGGCGTAAATCATGCTGTTTTTCCGCTTCAGCAAGCAGAAGCCGCCCAGGCCGCAAATACCGGCGATTATGCCGCGAAGCAAGCGCTCAAGACACTTAACAGCTTCTATAAACCCGCTTTAAAGGGACATTTCCCTGGAGCCGTCATCGGTTTAACGATTGGCAAAAGCACGAAGCAGGACGTGTACAAAGCCATTGGCGAGCCTTCCGTGCCCGGCAAGCATGCCGATGCTTTCGATGTATACGGGGCAAACATGGGGAATCCTGGCTACGCCTTTTCCTATAAACTGAACAAAATCCGCGAAATGCGTTATTTTGGCACGAACGTGGAACAGCAGACCAACATCGGCGGCATCACCATGAAAATGCTGAAGCAGAATTGGTTTGCACCGGATGCCACAACCACTTTCAAAACCGGAAAAATCAAACAAACCAAGCTCACTTACAACCGGGGAGAGTACAAATTGGAGTTCATCTTTAACAGCAGCACAGAGCTGGACCATATTAATCTGCTGAAAAAATAACCGTGATTGGAAACTCTTACTTTCCCAATAGCATGTTCCAGAATACATCGGAAAAGCCCGGTCTCTTAGAGCCGGGCTTTTCGGATTCATGAGAGATTTTCACAGCAAATACTGAAACAACATATCATCCAGCCACTCCTGGCTGTATTCCATCCGCTTAAATCCGGCAGCCAGCATATCCACTTGTTCCACTAACACATGAGACTCATCGGTCCCTTCCCGATAGCGGCTCAAAAAATGAAGAAACACATCCACCATACGCAAGCGCATGAGAATCGGTATTGTGCCAATCTCCTCTGCGCTCAGCCGTACACGTTTGGCAAATCCTTCGCAAAACCGCCTGATGGCCTCCCTCTCGTCCGCCATTCCCATAAACCCCGATATGACGACCGCAGGCTCCATCGCTCTTACATCCTGTGTACAAAATTCAAAATCAAGCAAAGCGGTGACCGTATGCGAGTGCTCTGCGTCTACCAGCAGGTTCGAAAAGTTCAGATCGCCATGAACCAACTGCTGCGGCAGATTTTTTAGCGATTCAAGGCTGCTGCATATATCGATGTATGCTTCTTTTAGCAAATGGAGTGCCTCTCCTTGATCCTTGAATGCCGGTGGCGGCTGCATGCAAAAATCAAGTATGAACGTCTTGTTGCACACAGGATAAGACTGAAGCAGCTCGTAATACGGCGGGTACACCGGCTTCATTTCGATTGAACAAACCGCCAGGGCATTCACCAGTTCCCCCGTCTTCTCCCCGAAGGAATACGCTGCTTGAATGCTGCCTTCTTCCGGACGTACTCCCTCAATGTAGGTAAACAGGCAGGCGTAACGCTCACTCCCGTCCTGAACCCGAACCATCTTATCGCCAGACATGGATGGAATAGGAGCCGGAATCTTAAAGCTCAGCGGCACCCGCTGCAGCGAGTCCAGGACCGCAAACTCGAATTCGATTCTTGCCCTGTCTCGATGTGTATTGTAAATGCGCATGACCGAACGGCGTTGTTCATTATGAATAAAATGGGTCGTATTGTTCCAACCCGTAGGACCTTTAGCCAGTTGACCGTCCCACTCCGGCCAGTTCGCTTGCAGAAGCTTCTGAATCATGATTTTACCTCGCTTACCTGTTAAATCTTACCATATATAAAGTTATATCAATGGATCGTCATGTCTGTGCAACTTCTTCCGTTTTCGTCACAATGACCTTTACGCCAAGCTCCTGAATCCGGTCCATAACCTCCTGATCCGCCTTCTGATCGGTAATTAACACATCCAGATCTTCGACGGCACCAGCTCTGGCAAAACCATCCTGCCCAAGGATCCGATGCGTTGCCAAGCCAATTCTGCGGCGGGATACGGCAGAGACCGCGCGTCCAAAAGCGGCAACTTCTGGTGTAGCGACGAATATTCCCTCATCGGAAATACCGCCTCCGCTAACGAAACTGATATCAAATTTAAATTGACGGATAAATTCGTTAGCCAGCACGTCCGTGATATTTCCGGAAGGCTTCACCCGTCCGCCAATTAAATAAGTGTCAATCCATTCGCGCTCTCGCAGGGCATCCGCTACACGCATGCAGTTGGTCACGATTGTCAAGGGCATTTGCTCCGGAAGAAACTTCAGCAGTAAGTAGGTAAGCGAGCTGCTGCCAATGAATAAGGTATCTCTTTCTCGGACGTATGAAACGGCTAATTGAGCAATGGCGTGCCCTTCCGGAGAGCCTTCACCATACCGCTGTTCCGGAGCCAAGGGCGGCTGCCTGACTTTCATGGAGGGGATGGCGCCTCCGTGCGTTTTCTGGAGTAAACCTTGCTCCTCCATGATTGTCAAATCCCGACGAATCGAATCAATCGATATTTCAAACCGCTCGGCCAAGTCCTTGGCAATCACCCGTTTATCTTGATGCAGCAAAGCAAGAATTTTCTGACGACGTTCCTCGGCAAACATTCCTGATTGATCTTGCACCATACAATTATCCTCCCGTTTATTCATTTTATTTCCACTTCACACCTTGATTATATTCATTTATGTCCCGCTTTTCAAGTAATATTCTTCCGTTTTATTCATTTATATGCGTCTTCATTCGCGCATAATCCTGAATGTGCATCATCATCATAATACAACATATTTCATATTCTACTTTCTATCTCACCACACGGAAACCGCAATTGCCCGTCGAACTGTCGGGCGTATTCCCGCTGCGTGCCGCGACTCGATAACGGTTGCAATAGGATCTGTGGCACAGGTACGAACCGCCGCGCATCGACCTTCTACCCGTAGACTCACCAAAGAACGGATTGATGGCCGAGGTCATTTGATGATAAGTCGGGCTAAACCAATCGCCGCACCATTCCCATACGTTGCCGGACATGTTATATAGTCCGTAACCATTCGGTTTATAGGCATCTACCGGCGCGGTACCGATAAATCCATCGCTTGCGTTATTTTTAACTGGAAATTTACCCTGCCATATGTTGCATTGATGCTCTCCGTCCAACTTCAGCAGATCTCCCCAAGGATAGGTCCTGCCCTCCAAACCGCCGCGCGCCGCATACTCCCACTCCGCTTCTGTGGGAAGCCGCACACCGGCCCAATGGCAATAAACAACCGCGTCGTTCCAGGATATATGTACAACCGGATGGTCCATTCGGTCTTCGATGCTCGAATCCGCTCCCTCGGGTGCAGCCCAGTATGCGCCTTCGACCACCAGCCACCAAGGCACTTCCTGCGGAACTTGTGCAACACTTGCCTTGGTCTCCTCCGAAGCCAGCAGTTCAAATACAAACGACCATCCGAAATGCTCCGCTTCCGTGACATAACCGGTAGCTTCCACGAACCGTTGAAACTGTTCATTCGTAACGGCATACGGTGAGATTTCAAATCCGGAAACGGTCACGCTGCGAGCCGGACCCTCGCCGTCACGCGGGAACCCTTCATGTGAATTCGTGCCCATCGTAAACGTCCCTCCAGGGATCGTGATCATGTTGGAATGTAGCTCAAGATGAGACTGGTCATGATATTGGCCTTCACTTAGACTGTCTTGATGATCCTTCGGATCGGCTTCCCCCAACTGTACTTTCGCTCTCACGCCGGCGCAGCAAGAATGTTGTTCTCCCATGCTCGTTCCTCCTATGCTAGATACAGAGAACAGGACAACCACTACCGGAGCGGTTATCCTGCTTCACTTTAACTATATATTTTATACGAATTCCTGCGGATGGCGACGCATCAATTCCGGCACCGCTTCCCCTCGGCCTGTATTTTTCAAACGCTCGATATACCGGGGCAGATGACCTTTGGCATGGTAAGGTCCTCCCTCTTTCATGACCGTCCACAACGGGTCCACGTCATACGGCATCGTTGACATCATATGATCATGCCATTCATTCAGAAGGTATACAGCCTCCCTGCACAGATCCGGTCTTTCAGCTGCCCGATTGTACTGCTCGTGGACATCCTCGGTGATATGGAACAGCATTTCTTTGTCGAACAGATGATAGCCGTCATGATACGTTCGAATGTAGAGCCATTCTCCAAATCGCACGCTTCGCTGACAGACATGGGCGCATTGAGAAACCACCAGATACTCCCTGCCGCCGCCTTTACCGGTCCGCAGGCTCTCCGCATAACTGATGCCATCCCAGCTACGTACCGGCGCAACGTTCAAATATTCCGCCATCGTAGGGAGAATATCCAGATGATAGTGGAGCTCGGGATCCGTTCCCCCCTTCACGATGCCAGGCCCCGAATGATCATCGGGATACGGCAAGTGCCCTGATCCGCTGTTCCGTGTTCTCCATAAATGCCAAGCTCCCCCATGTTCTCGCCATGATCCGCGGTAATGATGACAACCAAATCATCCATTACTCCCTTGTTCTCCAGCAATTCGAAGATCGCACCGATATGCTCGTCCATATGGCGAATGCCGCAATCATAGCCGTCCACCATGGTCCGCAGATCCTCCATCGTCCTGATCTCTCCGGGATGACGCGGATAATCGGGGGATACTTCACTATTATACATGTTAATTTCGTTCACCCCATGCGGTCCGACCTTCTTCTGATGCTCTTGAAGCACTTCTTCGGTAATCCAATCGGGAAGCGGTTCCTGCTCGAAAGGATTTCCCAGCGACTGGGGTGCCCGATACGGTGTGTGCGGATCCCAGAAGTTCACATAGAGCATCCAGTTATCTTCATCGGCGTTGCGATCCAGCCAATCCAGCACGACCGGAGATACTTCTTCTGCCGACTCCAACCCGCCCTTACCCGTATTATACATTTCATTGAAGCCCGCGTAGAAGGTCCAAGCCGAATGACGTTCACCGAACGGACTGATCAAAGCGGTCTTCATGCCGGCCCTGCGGAATATAGCTGGAAAGCTCTCCGACCCCAGCTTGTCGCGGAAGTCACGGGTGATACCTTCATGGCGCACATCGGCAGCCGTGCCTCCATGACCGACGACACCGTTATGAATGCCGAACTTACCTGTCATCAATGCGGTTCTTGAAGGAAAACATGGAGCATCCGAGGTATAGTAATTGTCAAAACGCACGCCTTCCGCCGCAATTCGGTCAATATTCGGCGACGTATTCCGATGATAGCCATAACAGCCTAAATGATCCGGCCTTGTCGAATCCAAATCCAGCAACAATACTCTCATATCCTCATCGATTCCTTCCTCATCTGAATTCACTTGATATTTCTCAAGACTTCACATGTCAGCGTTTACAATTTTTCTGCATTTGTTTGAAATTATAGGCCACGATCCCTGCAGAGTCGATGTACATTTTGTCACTATGTTGTACGATTCTACTCCGATTTGAAATAACAGGATCACATAATCGAATCAATGAGTACTCAAATGAAGCATTATTGTGCTAGGCTATAGGTATAAAATCACTGCGGGGTGTTGTCCTATGATCCAATTGATGAGCGTGAATTTTGATGATTACATACCGAATTGGCGAACCCAGCTGGAGACGATTGAGTACAATGTCCTTGTTGTGGTTAGAGAAGGCAAGGTGAGATACGAAATCAACGGGGAAGACATCATTGCCGAGCAAGAAGACGTACTCTATATCCCTCAGTCGACGAGACGAAGCGGAGGCAACTGGAAGGACACTTCACATCAGAAGCATACCATTCTCTTTACATTGGATCGTCAAGAACCCACAGGAATTCCATTTCTGGATGCGGGTCGATTCATGAAATTCAATCTCTCTCATATCCAATATGTTTACCGGCGCTGTGAGCGCCTGTATGAGGAAATGCGGGGTGGAAAAAGCTACCGTACCATGATCTGTCAGGGCATTATGCAGGAGCTCATCGGCATGCTGGCCCGCGAGCTCGAGAAGAATGAGCTAGCACCCAGCAAACGAAACTACGCGGATACCATCAAATCGTATCTGCTGGAGCATTACCGCGAACCTATCGAAATCGATCGGTTAGCGAAACTAATCCATCGCTCTCCGAGTTATGCTGCAGCCCTCTTCAAAGAGGTATACGGTCTTTCACCGATCCGGTATATGCATCAGCTGCGCGTGCTGGAAGCGTGCAGCCTGCTGCTTCATTCGGACATGACCATCGCTCATATCGCCCACTATTTGGGTTATTATGACACGTCCTATTTTTATCGGATGTTTAAAAAACATACCGGCCTGTCGCCCTCTGACTATGTACAGCAAGACGATCGGTCCGATATGTCCATGCTGTTCACTTAATCCTCGCTCGTCTTCATTCATGTTTTTAACGGCTTCTGCCCCGCAAACTGAATGACATGGGACAAGCCCTGGTGCCCCTGGCCCTCATGACGAACGACCTCTCCCATAAAAAAGTGGACTATGCGCCAATCTGCAAAGGGCTCGAGGAAATCCTCAGGCACGTATAAAAACTGCTGATCCTGCGGTCCCCCGCTGCGATAAGGAATCTGGTACGGTGAATATACCTCAGTGAGGAAATATCCTCCCGGCTTCACCGCTGTCTTCACGCCTTCTAAAGTCCTCGTTCTCAATGCCTTTGGAAAATGTCCAAACACGCAAATAATCTCATCCCATTGATCCAGCTTCCACTGCGCTTCGTGCAGATCCACAAGCTCCGTGCGAATGTGCACACCGCTTGCTTCCGCCAGTCGATTGGCTTTGTTCAGGCCGGATTCCGCGTAATCCCATACGGTTACGTTCATGCCTTCCCGGGCCAGGAACACCGCATTCCGTCCTTCTCCCTCTGCGATAGCCAGTGCGTCGCCCGTTAAACCTAATTTCTTGTGCATGTCGGATATAAATACATTCGGGTCCGTTCCAAATACGTAATCGTCCCCCTGAAACCGTTCATTCCATGGATTCATCGTTTGAGCACCTCTTTCTTTAAAATCAACGCCATTCTGTACACACAAAAGCTCATCCCCATCTTACCATTCCTGCCGCATCGATGTTAGCGGGACTTCCGAATGGTTCGGGGAATTAGCCTCTTTGCGCGTAATCTCCACTGGGCTCGGTCAGGATTAACCATAGTGATTTCTGGAGTCCGCCATCATAGAATGTCCAGCCAAATTTTGATAGCCGTTGCCAGGATCAAAACGGCCAGCATGATCTGCAGGATCCTCGTGTTCATCTTCTTGCCCGCGGCCGCTCCCAGTGGAGAAGCGATCAAGCTGGCAACAACCATAATAAGGGCCGGGATATAATCCACTTGTCCCGTCGTCAGCTTCCCTACCGTAGAACCGATGGATGAGATGAAGGTGATTGCGAGCGAGGACGCAATGGTCATTCGCGTCGGTATTTTCAATACAACCAGCATGATCGGAACGAGCAGGAACGCCCCGGCCGCCCCGACGATGCCAGCTCCGATACCGACCACAAGAGCCAGCGAAGCGGCCAGCCATTTATTGAACTTGACCTGATCCAGCGGAATATCGTCCACCCCTTTGTTCGGAATGAACATCATAATGGCCGCAATCAGCGCCAATATGCCGTAGATGAGATTGATGCCGCCTTCGCTCATCATCTTGGAGCCGAAACCGCCGATGAAGCTGCCCAGCAGTATGGCCGAACCCATATAGATAATGAGCGTTTTGTTCAGATATCCGCCCTTACGGTATGCCCACACGCCGCCGATCGTGGCGAAGAATACCTGTACGGCGCTTATGCCCGATACTTCATGCGCCGTGAAAGCCGCAAGGCCGAATAACGGCGGGATATACAGCAGCATCGGGTATTTGATGATCGAGCCTCCAATGCCAACCATTCCTGATATATAAGAGCCAATGAACCCGATTAAAAATATCGTAATGATGAAGGATATGATTAGTTCCATCGTGCTGCCCCCTTATTTCTCTTTAGAAAAGGGAACCTGTCTGGTTCCCCTTGATCTCTTTTTCTCTAGTTTCATCCGTTTATATCCATGGCCGATGTTGTTAGCGACCCTTGCAAGATTAACGTACCGCGCAGCGGTTCGGCCCGATCTCCATCTCTCGCTGCTGCTCCGTATCCGGATTCATTTTACCCATGTTCGTTTGGCGGATCTCCTGATAGCTGTTAGGCTGCGGCGGCAGATTTTGCGTGACCAACGTCCGGAACTCTGCCTCATCGGCGATGTTGAGTCCATGGTTTTCCCGGTATAGCTCTCCCAGTTTCTTCGCGACGGTTCCGTCCTCGTTCAGTTCGTCCATGACCATGAAATGCGCCGGCAGCACGGTCAGATCATCCGATAGATGGGTGTAGCGGACATAGAGCGTTTCCCGCAAGTCGCCAACCCAATCCTCCGCCAGCCCCGCCAGATCCGGACGGCCGATGGAATCGATAAACAGAATATCGCCTGTCAGCAAATATTGATCATCAATTACAAACGAGGTGGACCCGATGGTATGGCCCGGAGAATGGAGCGCTTCAATGCGAATTGTGCTGCCGCCGATCACCACTTCGCCTCCGTTCTTGAGCGGTTCGTACTTAAACGCCACCTCGCCGGCATCCTTTGGCGGAAGCCAGTATCCGGCTCCTGTCTGCTTAGCAATCAATCGTCCTCCGGAAATATGGTCCGCATGGAGATGGGTATCAAACACATGCTTGATGTTTGCATTCAGGCTTTTTGCGAAATCAAGATATACCTCCGTCATACGGGTTGCGTCAAACAATGCCGCTTCACCGTTCGATACCGCCATATAAGACAAGCAGCCTTTGCCTATGCGAACAAACTGATAAAGCGTGCCTCCATCTGCCAAACTGCCGATCTTCAGGGGAACAAGGTGTTCACTCCAGGCCTTCATGCCGCCTTTCAAATACGCCACATGCCGGCCGTGCTCGGCCAGCATCTCAGCCACCATCACCGACGAGCCTTCCTTGGCGCATACGACGAGCACTTCTTGATCCTTCGGGATTCGATCCAAAATTTCTTCCACGCCGTCAATCAAATCAAAGTAGGGAATATTCAAATGCTGAATTCCTTCGCCTTCAATCTTCCAGTCCTCGTAATCCGATGGGTTCCGCACGTCCAATATGAACAGGCTCTCTTTGCGAATCGCCTTCATGGCCACTTCTTGCGCTTGCATTACTCTTACTGTCATGTCGCCTTCCTCCTCATAATTTCAAATGGATCTGAAATGTTAAATTCCTTCCGGCTGCCTATTAAAAGCGCTCAGCATGTTTTTTCAGCAGCCATCTTAAACTGCGTTATCGTTCAAGCCCACAGTTTCTCCACGCCAGCCGCTCATGCCAGGTACGACGTTTATAATGCCTGCAAAGCCGTTAGCTGAAAGCTTTTGCGCAGCCAGGTCGCTCCGCGTTCCGGTACGGCAGATGACATAGATTTCATCCTCTTTGTTCAGCTCAGCCATACGTTCATCCAGATCACCAAGAGGAATCGATACGGCATTGCGAATATGCTCGAAAGCAAACTCCGCCGCTTCCCTTACATCCAGAACGACGATTGACGCTCCGGACGCAAGTTTCTCCTCCAGCTGATCATTAGAGGCTACATGCGGATAAGTTCGTTCTGCCGTTTCTTCTCCTGATGATTTGCGAAGGTAGTGCTTCAGCACATCCCCCTCTTCAATCGTTCCGAGATATTGATGCCCCGTGCTTTCCGCCCATGCCTGCATGTCGGCCTTGGAGCCTTTATCGGTTGCCTCTACCTCCAGTACATGTCCGGCTTCAAGATCCTTCATCGCTTTTTTCGTGCGGACGATGGGCATCGGGCAAGCGAGCCCCTTAGCATCCAGCCTCATATTCGATTCAATTGCTGCCATATCACATCGAACCTCCATTGTTTTGTTTTCGGACACACATACCGCCAGGGGTATATTTCAGTTCAAAAAAAGGGGGTGCCTATCACACCCATTCTTTTTCAAATAGACACAGTTACTCTGTATTGCCCTCCCATGCCAGCATACCGCCCGTCATATTGACGACTTGATAGCCTTGACCTTCCAAATATTCTGCAGCACGGCCGCTGCGCCCCCGGAACGGCATACCAAGACATACTCTTTCGACCGATCAAGATCCTGTTTGCGGAATTCAATCAAACCTAAAGGAATGTTGACGGCGCCCGGAATTTTACCTTCCGCGACTTCCTCCGCTTCTCGAACATCGATGATATTCATGTCAGCTCCGTCACTCAGCAGATGCTCAACTTCTTTTGGAGAAATCTCTTTCATGTTGATCAGAACTCCCTTTACTTTTTTTAGTTAAGACCAGCGATTCATGCCGCCCTTCACGTTAGTCACCGTCTCAAAGCCTAATTTCTTTAAAGTTTTGCTCGCTTTGTTGCTTCGCATGCCGCTTTGACAGATCAATACCACTTCCATGTCTTTGGAGAGCGAATCGCTGCTCGACATGAGCTGGTCCAGCGGAATATTCCGGAAACCCCGTATGTGATTCCCCTTGAACTCTCCCGGCGTCCGGACATCGATGAACTGCTTGATTGTGTTGCTGTCTTTAAGCTCTTGCTCCAGCTGTGCCGAGGTAATCTGCCTGACTCCCTGAGCCGGGAGGATTCTCCAAACGACAAACAGAATGATAAGTGCAATGAACGATACATTGAGTATATCCATCTTTATTCCCTCTCTTTATAACAGCAACCGTCGCCGCTGTTTTCCTTAAATGAACAAGTTAACATGGCCATCCTGAGCATCGCCCAAATACGCAGCAACCCCCGCATACTCAATGCCGTCAAACAGTTCTTCTTGCTGCAGCCCAAGCAGATCCATCGTCATGGTGCATGCAACAAGCTTGATGTCCTGCTCCTGCGCCATCTCGATCAATTGCGGCAGCGGAACGGCGTTGTGTTTCTTGATCACATCCTTGATCATTTTTGGACCCATCCCGGCAAAATTCATTTTGGAAAGACCCATGTTATCGGATCCGCGCGGCATCATTTTCCCAAACATCTTCTCGATGAAACTTTTTTTCTTGGGCAGCATGACATCCTCGTCCTTACGCAGTGCGTTCAGTCCCCAGAAGGTATGAAATATCGTCACCTCATGGTCATAAGCGGCAGCGCCGTTCGCGATGATATAGGCGGCCATGGCTTTGTCATAATCGCCGCTGAATAATACAATCGTTGTCTTTTTTGTTTCCGTCACTTCGTGATCTCCCCTTGTAAAATTTGATTTATAAATCTCAATGAATACGTTTATACCCCCATAGGTATATTTCCATTCAAAAAAAATTATCCCTTTCTAATCCAAAATTTCAATACGCCCCCATCCTCTGCCTGCTCCAGCATCTCGTTACCCGTCGACTTGGCCCATGCCGTCAAATCGCTCTTCGCGCCTCGATCCGTTGCATGAATCTCAAGCACTTGGCCTTGTTGCATCTCTTTCATCTGTTTCTTTGTTTTCACGATCGGCATGGGACATGCCAAGCCTTTCACATCCAATACTTTATCCGCGTTCATTATAATTCCTCCTTAAAATGATGACTATATGTTTCGTTATTTACCTGTGGGGGTATTTCAAGCAATGGCGTAAGTCATGTCAATCCTGATTGAACTTCCTACTGCCTGGTATTCAATTGAGGGAACGTTGTCCTCATGTTATCTACTTTTCACTAGCAAATTGACCGCTTCAACCACTAGCTTCTCCGTGTCCTGCCCGGTCTCTTCAGCTTTCTGTACGCATTCCACAAGGTTGGAGCTGACGACAACGCCGATCGTCCGATCTATCGCCGTCCGCGTTGCGGAGAGCTGGGTAATCACTTCCTTGCAATCCTTGTTCTCTTCCATCATTTTCAGAATGCCACGAAGCTGACCTTCGATGCGTTTCACCCGATTTTTCATTTGATCATTGTAGTCCATCTCGATCCCCTCCTGTCTCTGCACTTTTTAGGATGCATGATTAAAAGCATACGGGCTTGCATGTCTTCAATATATACCCCCAAGGGTATGTTGTCAAATGGATAATTCTAACTTTACGCTTATCATGACATGTCTGATAATTGTCACACTCTTCCGTGCTGCCATATGTTATGATACCCCATAGGGTATATAAAAATCCATTCACTATATACACCAAATCAGGGAGGAATATTCGATGGGCAAAAAAATTCTCATTGTCGGCGGCGTAGCGGGAGGAGCCTCGGCAGCTGCCAGACTGCGGAGATTGGATGAGGACTCTGCCATTGTTTTAGTGGAGCGCGGTGAATATATTTCGTTTGCCAACTGCGGTCTGCCCTACTATATAGGAGAAACGATAACCGACCGCGATAAGCTCATGGTGCAGACCGTACCCGGTCTTAGCCGCCGCTACGAGCTGGATATTCGGAATCTTAGCGAAGTTACGTCCATACTGCGTGATGAAAAAATGGTTACGATTAAAAACCTTATTACCGGAGAAACCTACACCGAGGGTTATGATTATCTGATCCTATCACCCGGCGCGAAGCCGATTACGCCGGATATTCGCGGTCTGACCGGATCACCAAACGTCTTCACTTTACGCAATATCCCCGATACGGACCGCATTAAGCAGTACGTGGATGAAGTCCAGCCGAAGGAAGCCGTTATTGTCGGGGGTGGATTTATCGGGCTGGAAATGGCCGAGAATCTGGCGGATCGCGGCGTTCAGGTGACAGTCATCGAAATGGCCAACCAGGTGATGGCTCCGCTCGACTACGAAATGGCCGCAATCGTCCAATCGCATCTTAAGGAAAAAGAAGTCCGTCTGATTCTTGAGGATGGCATAAAAGGGTTTCATGAGGGCGGTCAACAAATCGAGCTTACCAGCGGCAAACGAATATCAACCGAGATGACCTTGCTCTCGATAGGCGTTCAGCCAGAGAGCTTGCTGGCATCAGCTGCCGGACTTCCCGTCAATGATCGCGGCGCGATTCAAGTTAACGAATATATGCAGACCGCTGACCCGAGCATTTATGCCATCGGCGATGCGATTGAGGTAAAGGATTATGTCCTTCAGAGCCAGGCCTTTATCCCGCTCGCCGGTCCTGCCAACCGGCAGGGGCGCCTGGTTGCAGACCACATCTATGGTAAAACCAATGGTTACAAAGGCACGCTCGGTTCGTCGATTGCCAAGGTCTTTGATCTAACGGTTGCTGCAACAGGCGTTAACGAAAAGCGCCTCAAACAGATGAACATCCCTTATCAAGCCATCCATATTCACCCCTCGTCTCATGCCGGATACTACCCCGGGGCGTATCCCATTTCCTTGAAGCTGTTATTCCATCCGGAAACAGGTCAAATCTATGGAGCGCAAGCGATTGGAGCAGATGGCGTGGATAAGCGAATCGATGTCATTGCTACAGCTATCAAGGGAAATCTCAATGTATGGGACCTGGCGGAGCTGGAGCTTTCCTACGCGCCCCCATATTCCTCCGCCAAAGACCCGGTTAACTATGCCGGATATGTTGCCGCCAACATCATGGACGGTTTGGTTGAAACGGTGCAGTGGCATGAAATCGACGACCTGGTCGGAAACGGTGCAACCTTGATCGACGTTCGTGAGCCTAAAGAAAGGGAAGCGGGTTATATCCCAGGTTCCGTCAACATTCCGCTTAACGATCTGCGCAGCCGACTGAAGGAATTGCCGGAGAATGAGATGCTGTACGTGACTTGCCAGGTTGGGCTGCGCGGATACTTGGCGGCCCGTATTTTGGCCGAGCATGGCTTCCGGGTTAAGAATCTCGACGGCGGCTGGAAAACATACGCAGCGGTTTACAAGCCATCCTAATCGTTCCTAATTAAATCTGTTTGGAACTGATGAAACATGCTGCTTGCAGTAAAAAAACATGCAAAAAAGCCCCGGAAACACGGGGCTTTTCTTGCTTTATATACAATAGATAATGGCTTAAATCAGCTTGTGCGCATACCATTTCTTGCCGCGGAAGCGCCATAGGAAAATCGCTCCCCGCACTCCCCATTCACAATTCATGGCCAGCCATACGCCAAGGATGCTCCAGCCCAGAACGATCCCCATAATATAACCGAGAATCACCCGGAACAGCCACATGGTCAGCATCGAAGTGATAGAGGTAAAACGCGAGTCGCCTGCCGCACGCAGCGCCGAAGGCAGAATAAAGCTTATCGACCATAGCGGAACCTGTACAAGGGTGTTAATCAACAGCACTACAAACAGATCGTTCACGATTTCCGGAGGCGGGTTAAACAGCCCGACCAGCGGCCGGTAGAGCGGCATCAAAATCAAACCCATGAAGGCGAGCGAGATTGCGCCAAGCCACAAAAAAGATTTGATGAACTTCCGGGCATCCGCTATATTTCCGCGGCCAATGCATTGACCAACGACGGTCACAATCGTTAAGGACAACGCGCTGGCTGGAATTTGGAAGACGGCCGCAAGTGAAGACCCGATCGCGTTCGTAGCTATGGCGTACGTACCCAAGCTGACGATAAACACTTGGGTTAACAGCTTTCCTCCGTTAAAAAACATCTGTTCGGCTGCAAACGGAAGCCCGATAAACATAATTTTGCGCAGCATGGATATCGGGAAATGAAACAGATCTCGCAGGCGGATATGCAGCGTGGCGTCCACTCTGAACAGATAGTAGAGCGCGCAGGCTGCACCGGCAAAGCGGGCGATGTTAATCGCCAGCGTCATGCCCATAACGCCCATATTCAGCAGGGTGATGAACACGATGTTGAGCAGAACGTAGAGCAGATTCATGATTAACGACAATGCCAGTGAAGCCCGGGTCTTGCCGATCCCCCGCAGCGCGCCGCAAACCGCCTGCACGATGGCAATTCCGATGAAGGAAGTACTGCTTCCGATCAGATATACTCGCGCACTCTCCAGCACCTCGGGTGACGCTGAGCCGAACAGCAGATTCAGCACCGGCTGGTGAAGCCCAATGATCAGCAGCGCGATCGCTAAAGCGATCATCGCCACGGATGTAACAGTAGCCGCAGAAGCCCGGGATACCATCATGGCATTGCCGCTTCCCTTATATTGTGCAACGACGACGGTGCCCCCGGTTGCTACCGCCACGAACACATTGATCAGGAAAATATTCAGGGAATCCACCATGTTCACGGCGCTGACCGCCGATACGCCCGACGAACTGATCATGGCGGTGTTGACCAGATTCAAACCGATGATGAATGCCTGATCAATCAAGATCGGAAAAAATAAAGCGAAAATCTGCCGGTAGTCCATCGACTCCCCGGATAAATGATGTTGAAGCAAACCGTTCATTTGGGTTCGTAATCGAACCAACATCTGTCATCACATTCTTTTCGTTGTAATATAAAAGAAAAAAACTCTTCAAACGAAGAGCTTCAGACTTACGGTATTCAGAAATGGCTGCCGCAACCGTCGCTTGGGAGAGCTCACTCCCTCGCCAAGGGGACAATACGGATTAATTCATTTGATCCCGGATAAACCCCGTCTTTGATTGGAGGATATCACCAGACCCGAGTTCTGTCAACGAATGCAAGCCACAGGAAATGACCGTAATCCGCTGTTAAACGGAGCAACATGATAGTCTGGACTTGACGAAGACGTTTCGACAGCTATCCAGACTATTCTCCCCCAATGATCAATACAGAAGCGGCACAATGGCGTATGAAGAGCTTGTTACCAAAAAAATCCCGCTCTCTCCGTTGTTACAAGAGAGATCGGGATTTGGAGCACAAATATGCTTCTATGCTTTAGATTCGTCTGCTTCTTTTTCCGACATAAGTCAATGTATAGATCATACTTCCAGCTACGATAACCAACGAAAACAGAAGCAGCAAGTTGCTGTATAAGTCTGTCCCAGCATTCCGTAACATCGGAAGAAGTGGGAATTCCAGCAATCCTCTGGAAAGCAAACCTCCTACAATTGCCACTCCAATCCCCTCAGATAAGAAGCATGTAAAATTAAGCATTCCCATCCCAGCTCCCGCTTCCTTCTCTTCCAGCGAATCGGAAACGACGGTTGAAATCACCGTCTTCACAAAAGAAAGGCCTCCAAATACAAAAATCAGCATGGCCGTTACAATCCAAGGTGATTGATCCTTCAGCATCGCCATAGTTAAAAAACTACCGATAATCATCAAGGTGCCTATATAGAACACAAGATGATGACCTTTCTTATCAACGAGTATGCCCCCTAATATGCCAAACAGCATGACACTCATGGCACCAGGGAACATAACCCCCGCGCCAATCATGCCCGTTGACAGATGGTGGACGCTTCTCATCATATAAGGCACCATGGATAGAAATCCGGCTACCATGCCCAAAATAACGCAGCCCGCGATCGTCCCGGCGATGAACTTCTTCCTTACAAATAAATACGGTTCGATAAATGGATTGGAAGCCCGCTTGATTCGTAAGGCGAATAATACGAGCGCTGCTAAACAGCCAGCCAGATACATCCAATGTTCATTGGTCGTAAACAAGGTAAATAGCACTACGCCAACCGAGAGCAGAACTGCCCCCGTAACATCAATGGTCCCTTTCTGTTCAGTTTCATCCGGTAGCACTTTTAAGAAGAAAGGAATCGTGGCAAGTGTCATAAGAGGAAAAACAAACAACATGGACCAGTGCACATAATGGGCAACGACGCCTCCGATGACAGGCCCGATACCTTCGCCCGTTGCAACCAGTGATCCTATAAGACCAAACGCTCTTCCGCGTTGATTGGCATCGAAATAACGTACAATCATGACCATGACCAGCGCAGGGATGGCAGAGGCTCCCGCCCCCTGAATAAATCTTGCCGCAATCACAGCAGGTAAATAGGCATGTCCCGCTAATCCCAGCATAGAGCCGCTGCCGTACGTTACGATACCTATCATGAGCATTTTTTTGATCCCGTACAGATCCGATATTTTTCCGTACACAAATGAACCTATGGCAAACGTCAGCATAAAGCCTGTATTGACCCAATTGGCCGTCGATGGCTCCACATGAAATTGCCTGGCGATATCCGGCAGTGCCACATTAAACACGGTTTCATTCAAAACGCTGAAAAACACCAAAAATCCCAGCCAGGCAAACGCGCCTTTCACATTTGTGATCCGTAATTTTTGACTTGGTTGAGTAATCTCTTCCACTTGGTAGTGCCCCCATAAATTTAGGGGAATACGCAGTTTATAGGGTCAATGATGCGATTTCCCTCAAATTTTGTACCCAAATCCATCTTTTTTGCCGCATGCAATAATCCTCCTTTGAATATTCTAAGGCTTAATATAACATACGGATGAGGAAGACGAAAAATACAATGATATAGAAGCAGTGGAGCATTCACATGATGTGTGCGCCTTTAGAAGGCGGCTACATACTCCCTCTCTTCCCATCCCGCCATACCTCCATGCGAACCTCTTTCTCCAGCCACCCCTTCATACTCGCTAATTCAAACACTTGTTCAATATGAAACACCCCGCACGCGATATTCCCACTGTATACAGCATCCGCAACACTCGCCGCTACCTTAGCCGTTAATCTGGACTGATCCCGCCCGACCAGCAAAGATTCAACTGTACTGTTTTTGCCACGGCGCTTGCCCTGCGCTTCAACTTTTAGAGCAACATCATCGGATCCCATCCGTATATTCATAAAAGCTTTCACGGCAGCGTTCCGTATCCATTTAACCTTAAGCAAATGATGCAGACCGGATGCACGGAATCCTGCAAGCATGGTAGTTAGAGGGGAAGAATCAAAACCCAACCGGGTCGATACGGTGGGAACTTCCAAGGTGTTGGGCAATGTGGATTGATCCGAGAATGGGAAACGATACACGGATTTACGTCCTATTTTTTCGCCAAAAAAAACCGACCTTCCATCCGAAAAACTCGCAACCGTCTTAACGCGATAGTTCTCCATCACCTGAAAGGTGGACAGTAGATTGTCCACGGTCCACTCTACGGCAGCCTTGCCGTGCCGATCCCCTAATCCCAGCATAATCGAGATATCAACCGACTCTGTTACATCCAGACCTTTGCTCGCCCAGCTTGCCATGAGATTGGTTAAACCCGGGGCCAGGCCTACACTCAGAATAGCTGACGACCCGGATTCCTCGGCTGCGTCCTTCCACTTCGACACTTGGTTCAAAAACTCGGCTTTTGCCGATATATCCACATAGTGGGTCCCGCTCCGGATGCAAGCTCCGACCCAGGCATCGTCCGCCTGATCCAGACACATGACCACGAGTTTGATCCGTTCCCACTCACTCGCCATGACCGGCTGCCCCATATCCAATCGCATGGGGAGCACCTTCCCGCTTGTCTCCTGACTGAAACGCTCGGCTCTTTCCAAACTTCTTCCTGCAGCGTATACAAGACCGGGATATTTCTCCCCTAACTCCTCGCATATAATCCTTCCTACATGCCCATATCCGCCTACAACCACAATGCGTTCCTTCATGATACTTCCTCTCCATCTCTAAAAAAATCTATATAAGTAACGAGCCCCCGCTCAGACTTGAAAATCCTCAGCGAAGCAAGCCCTGATTTCACTTTTTCCATGGGTAAACCTCCCTTTTTTCCACATGATGCAAGTATGCAGTCTCTTTCATTCCTTCCGCATACATGACATAATAAGAATCATTCTCAATTATAAGGATGGAGAACGATAACCCTATCCCAGAAATGTGGGGTTTTCCTTAGACCGACGAAAAAGGTGACTGAATATGGGCACACATCTTAACAGCTTATTGAATAAAATAGCGGCTCTTGGCAGGGCTTTATCTAATTCCCAAACCTACCGGAGCGAACTCATGAAGCAATTGCGCTGCTGGATTCCTTTCGAATCGGCTTGCTTTACGACGGTAGATCCACGTACATTGCTCTCGACGGGTGCGATCACGGATGAAGACATTGAGGCAATCCATGATCGCCTGTTCGAGTATGAATATCTGCACAGCGATTACAATCACTTTCATAAACTGGCGAACTCCATGGAGAAGGTGGCTACGCTAAGCGGAGCTACGAACGGGGCTCTGAACACAAGCCCTCGTTATCTGAACGTCCTGCAGCCGGCAGGCTTTCATGATGAGATGCGTGCCGCATTGGTAGCGGACGGCATGTGTTGGGGATATCTGACGATATTCCGTCAGGAGGGCCAGCCCTTTTTTAGCGAGGAGGAACGGCAGCTACTCTCTTCCCTGGCACCATTCATGGCGGCCATGCTGCGTGATCGAAGTCTTCCGCGATCCCCCGTTGATGGAATAGATCACATGCCTGAGCCTGGTTTATTGGTGCTGTCCGAAACGCTCGATATTCTTTCATATAATGCTTCTGCACGGCAGTGGATGTCATTGCTCCAGGATGCAGAGGGTATGGATGCCGCTTCGCTCCCCCGCCCGCTGCGGGCAGTCTGCTTCCGAGCTTTGTCCGAGAGCTCCCGAGGTACGGCCTATTCGACGGGCGCTCATACTCGCGTCAGGCTAAGTAATGGCTCCTTTGCCAGCATACGGGCATGCCTTCTGCATGGTCCCGATTCTCTTGCCAAGCTTGCAGTCACGCTTGAGCCTGCCAATACAACGGATATGCTGCCGCTTATCTCGGATGCGTTGGGATTAACGGAGCGCGAGAACGAAGTGATCAGCGGAATTCTGCGAGGATTATCCACCAAGGAGCTTGCTCAATCCCTGTTTATCTCCCCCTACACGATTCAGGATCATCTAAAGTCCATATTTGTTAAAACCGGCGTCAACAGCCGGAGGGAATTAATATGGCAGCTTCATTCAAAATATAGCTTGAGTCCTTGAGGGTCGGGTCCGTAATTTTCCCACCACTCCGTTTCCCCTCAAATCCGGCCCACCTCCGATTATGCTGCACGGTGGCTATGAACCGCACTCCACACCCACCCTTGGTCACTGCTCCATACCAACTCTATCGATCTGCATATGATATCTAATGATAGATTCAAGGAGGTCTGGTAGCATGACAACCCCTGTGGAGTTTGATGCCATTTTCAGTCTGGGTCACAACTGTCAGGTTGCCGCCCAGTTAAGAAGAAACCAGCTGCGTCATGCAGCTGGCCCGTTGGACTGGTTCAACTTCGCTTCGACCCATGAATTTTGTAAAGTCATTAAACGTCAATTCAGCGATTTCATGCTACGGGATAATCTCGACATATACGGCAAATCCGTGAACTGTTACTATGTGCGCGATAAACGATCTTCCTGTTTATCCTTCCATGATTTCAAGAACAATCCGGAGGAGCCTCCGTTATATGACTACCCCGCGTTTCGCGAGCGGCTGGATCGAAGAATCGAACGCTTTAACCGCTGCTTGAATTCTGAACGGAAGACTCTGCTCGTGCGGATCATCGCGAATACCAAGGATGCCGAGACGATTGATCAAGCAATACGCGAAGCCTATCCCAAAGCGGACGTAAACCTGTTATTTATTATGCTCAGCAGCAGTCCCCAAATTGTAAATCTCCCTTCGTTCTCGGATCGGGTTCTCATCAAGCAAATACCGAAAGGGCCCACATGGGAAGGAGATTCGGAGGCTTGGAAGACCATTCTTAGAGAATTTTCGCTCAGTTCAGGGGAATAAGTGTTTGACAAATCCAAAATTTACCTGTATATTTACAAAAAGTGAATCGGAACTCTTACGAAGGAAGCACCCGTAAGTCTGGCGTTGAATGCGCCTTTCTAACGGGTGCTTTTTGTCGTGGGTCCGGCCATTCTGTCATGATGCGAATACCGCTAATGATAATTATTAGTTATTTAAGGAGCGATGTTTATGTTTAGAAGATTACTCACCTCATCACTTGTGATGGCACTTTTACTCTCTTTCATCCCCATGCCTTTCGCGAATGCAGCTGCGATCGAGTTCACCGATACGGTTCAAGCCCAATTGAAAGCCACGGCGGACCGGGCTGGCGGATCCGTACGTACCAAACTCATCAAACAGTTTGATGAGTTCAAATCCGAACGAAACCAGGTAATGGATTTGGATGATCGAATCTCTTCCCTTCGCTATGCCAATGAAGCCAAAGCTTCAGAAACCCGCAAAAAAATCAGCGAAATCGATAAGGATAAAATCCGCAAGCTGGAGGATCAGCTGCAAGCAGCCAAAACCAAGTACCAGCCGCTGTTTAATACCTATTCCGCGCTCAATAAACAAATCGCCGCAGCCAAAAAACTCAAAGACAAATCGCTCTCCAAGATACTGCAGTCACAGGCCAGTGGCATGAAGATCCTGGTATCCTTGGGACGTGATGATATTCGAACTAAGCAGGCGGCGCTTACGGCGGCCAAGAAAGAGAAAGCTTCCAAAGCGGCTAAAGTCCGTTCCATCCTGTCCGAGATTGAATCCTACAAAAGCAAAATCAAAGGCGATAAAAGCGCAATCTCCACGCCGAATAAACTGATGGCAACCGAGTGGAAGAATTTCAAAGCCGCAGTAAAGACCAATGAATCGGCACGAACCAGCGATGCCCTGTCCAGGCTGCTGACACTCTCCGGTCAGATCCTGACGAAAAAGAAAAGCATCTACAGTCACGAACAAAAAATCGAGTCGATCATAACGCGTGCAAATGCCCAATTTAAATAACGTTTTTAAGAATCCCGCAATACAAAAATAACTTCTGCCGCGGGCAGAAGTTAGGGTTCGATATGCAACAAATCAGATCAAAAATCAACTCAACTTGAAGCTGTTTGTAACGGGTATTGGAATCCAGCCAACTTGGATTGATCAAGTAATGGATAGTCATATAACATGCCTTCGTATATAACCTCGAATGCCGGATGCTGAAAGAAATCATTCGGGGTTACTGCGGAGGAAGGGCGATCCCATAGATGAATTCTGCTTTGCTTCATTGCCTCCGCTACGAATTGTGAGCAGAAGTACGATCTTTCCCTCGTAATATCAAGTCTCATCAGCACGCCAAACATGCCGATAAGATTGTAGCCGTAAGCATCCTCTTCATCCTTATAGCTTTGAATCACGCGTCTCGCTGCCTCAAGTTGCTCCCGCGTGACCTTTAGACGGAGCAGAGCGCAGCGCGTGCCGGGAAAGTGACGGAAGGTTCCTTCGTATACATCCTCCTCAACAAATCCCCCTATCCAGGGATTGTTGGCGCATTTCCGGCCGAAGCTGAACACTTCATTCAAGTTCTCATCCAGCACCAGCGAAGCATGATTATAGGGCGCTGCCGTAATTCGTTTAATCAGTTTGGTAAACATCGTACCCGTATCAGTCAGAAGAACATATATATTTTGGTTATCGGACATTTGCTTTCCCCCACATACTTAATTACATATTTCATTGAAGCCGGATTTCGTCAAATCCTTCGTTAATTCCATTGTAGTAGAGGCAAGCCGTTTCCATAACCGACTATAGGTGTGAATAAGACCTAGACCTAAGTCGAGTTCTCAACTGACCTGGCGACGTGATACCCATAACTATACCCCATATAAGCGACGATAGGAAGATGGCGTCATACCTTCATGCTCCATAAATCGCTTGTTAAAATAACTGACGCTCGGATAGCCCGCTTCCACTGCAATCTGTCCGATGGTTTTTTCTTTATGGTCGAGCAGCCACTGCTTTGCCATCTGAAGCCGGCAGCGCGTTACAAAATCCATTGGGGTCATCTCCATGACATTGCGGAATAATTTACAGAAATAGTAAGTGGTAACGCCGAGTCTGTCCGCCCACTCCTCCAAAATAAACGGTTGTGCCGCTTCCTGCTGCATGATCGGCAGCAGTTCAAGAATCCGGTTGGCCGAGTTGTTTGATTTATTATCCGATAAAGCGGATGCCTGCTCCACGAATACGGCTAACAAAGAATACGTTAGCGTGGACAGCTGCGCAGGCTTGAGCATCCGATGGGTCTCCGCCTCATATAACAGCGCTTCGTGCGCTTCCTCAAAGGCTGATGGCTGCCGAATGCTCCACAGCTGGCTTTTATGAAATCCGCGTTCGATGAAATAGTTCTGCAGACCGCTGCCATAAAAGTGGAACCAACGCACATCCCACGGATCGTCCTCGCTGGTGTAATAACGCTGAGCCTGCATTGGAAAATACAGCACGGCTTCACCTGGGCCAAGCGTATGGACTACGTTTTCGATTTCAACATACCCTTTACCGGAAGCCACATAGTGAATATTGAAATTGTTCAGAGACCCGGCTGCCCGCGTAACGGTATGGTCCGGTTCATCCCGGTATATCCCAACCGACTCAGGCAGGCAGAAGAATGGCATTTGCGGTAGGGTCAGCAGATGACTTTGTCGTTTCATCATAATACTCCTCGTATGACAATATTGTTGTATTGTACTACAAAATAATATTATATCAATTTTATTTCTTGTCTTTTATAATCGCAATATAATATTAATAAGTTGTATAGGAGCTGATGAACATGACTCAAAAACTTCGTTGGGGAATCCTTGGCTGCGCCAGTATTGCCAAACGCTCGGTCATACCTGGTTTACAGCAATCCCGTCTCAATGAAGTCGTTGCCATTGCCAGCCGCGATCAGGCAAAAGCAGCGCAAACGGCAGAGGAACTGAATATCCCGACTGCATACAGCAGTTACGAATCCTTGCTCGAGGATTCTTCCATAGATGCGATCTATATTCCGCTCCCCAACCATCTACATAAAGAATGGAGCATCCGTGCGGCGGAAGCCGGTAAACACATTCTATGCGAAAAACCGCTTGCGCTGACGGAAGCAGAAGCAGCTGAAATGGCGGAAGCAGCAGCTAAAGCCGGGGTAGTGCTGGCCGAAGCCTTTATGTATCGGTATCACCCACGGTATGACTTGTTGAAGGAAATGATCAACGCCGGTGCCATCGGGGACATTCGGGGCATACGCAGCGCGTTTACCTTCAACAGTTCCGCCAATCACGGGAATGTCCGCTTTCGCAAGGATTGGGGCGGCGGCTCGATTTATGATATCGGCTGTTATCCGATCAACGCCGCGCGCATCCTGCTGGATAAAGAGCCGGAAGCTGTTACCGTTCAAGCTTTCTTCTCCCCTGAGCATGATCATGTCGACATGATGGCATCCGGATTAATCGAATTTGGAGGGAATGTAGCGCTGACATTTGATTGCGGAATGTGGGCGGCGTATCGCAATCCTCTTGAAATTGTGGGCACGGATGGCCTGATTGAAGTCCCTTACGCCTATAGCCTGCCTGAGGACGGAGCGAACTTCTTCTTAACGACCGGCGACGGACGTAAAGAAATCGAGGTCCCTCGTGCAAACGCATACAGCGAACAAGGCGACCATATGGCCGAAGCTATTTTGAACAACAAGCCTCTCCGCTACTCTTCAGAGGATGCCGTTCACAATATGAAAGTCATAGACGCCTGTCTGCAATCTGCCCATGAACGGAAGCGAATTGTGTTGTAATTACACCCAAGGAGGATATGAATATGAAATATATATCAATCAAGGGATTAAACAAACCTGTCTCTGCGCTAATGAAAGGAACGGACTACTTTTATCATGATTCGTATGAGAAAGCAGCCGCGAATATGGATGCATACCTGGCTATCGGCGGCAATTCCGTTGATACCGCCCACATCTACTGTGGAGGTCAAAGCGAAGAAGTGATCGGCAGATACATGCAGGAAAGAGGTAACCGGGATCAGATCGTCATATTGACCAAAGGTGCCCATCATGACCAGAATGGTCCGCGCGTAAATAAAAAAGACATCAAGAGCGACATCACAACGAGTTTTGAGAGACTGCAGACGAATTTCATCGATCTGTATGCTCTTCACCGTGACGACCCGGAGGTTCCGGCAGGTGAAGTTATTGAAGCTCTGAATGAGTACATTGCCGATGGGAGCGTTGGCGCCATTGGGGTATCCAACTGGACGTGGGAGCGCATCCGGGATGCCAATGCCTATGCCGAAGCGAATGGACTGGTCGGTTTCTCCTTCAGCAGCCCGAATCTCAGTCTGGCCAAACCAAACGAGCCGTTCTGGAAAGGCTGCGTCTCAGCCGATGCAGAGACGATTGCGTGGCATGAAGCTGAGCAGTTTCCGCTGCTCTCCTGGTCTTCCCAAGCGAGAGGATTCTTCACCGGCCGGTTCACACCGGAAATTCGGGACAATGCGGATCTTGTGCGGGTATTTTATAGCGATGCGAACTGGGAACGGTTAGAGCGTGCTAAACAACTGGCCGCTTCGAAGAATGCGACGGCCATACAGATTGCGCTCGCTTACGTGCTGAACCAGCCCTTCCCGACCTGTGCGCTGATCGGTGCGCAGACTGCGGAAGAATTAAAATCCTGTGATGAGGGTTCAACCATCCAGCTGACGAGGGAAGAATTAGACTGGTTAGACCTAACGATCGATCAGCTGGCTTCAATCTAAATGTTAAAAGCGCCTTGTGCCAGGATATTTTCATCCTGCTCAAGGCGCTTTTTATAGGTTAATGACCCGTCTGATATTCTACGCAAGCGCGAATCATCTCCCGGCGGGTAGAATAATCGCGCTGACAGAGCTTTCCTTCCTTACTCCTGTACACCCCGAAGATATGCTTCATATTCAACCGTAAACTCGAGCGCTTCCTTAAAATCCGGGGATTTAAGCGAAAGGGCCGCGACGACTTCCTCTTTTCCTCTCTCATGCAAGGCTATGATTCGAGGCTGCCTTGGGACGCGAAACTGTGTATGGTCATGATATACAACGGTAACGATGGTGCCGAGCGGCTCCTTCACCGGCGAATAAACCGTGCTCCACATCCAGCGCTGCTGGTCTGTCCCTTCCTGACTTCCCCATTCTCTTGAGATGTCGAAGTTACCCGGGAAATTAGGTTCAGGACGTATTCCCATCTCCTTTAATTGTTTATGAATCGGTAAGAATAACAGGTTCAAAAACGTCCCATACGCCGCATCTCCAGCCTCGTTGTATGCCTTCAGCAGTTTTTCCTGGTTTACGGTAAGTACTTTTTGCCAGTTCCCTTCAATGTGTTCGGAAATGTAGCTTCCGATGGCTTCGATCGGGTTATCCTGTTGTTCTTCCAAAAACTCCTGCAGCGGCTTCATTGATTTCATGTTTAACCCCTTCCATTTCATGGATTTTGGATGTACTTCTCCAGCATACAACATTCATGCAAATTGTAAGGTTTGCTGGATATCCGGTCCATATTAGGGGGAAAACCTTCTCTAGTGCTTTAATCTCATACAGGTATGTAGGCCGCCAAAACATCCGGCCCGGATCCGGATCGGATGTTTAACATGATTTGCTACTAAAATTAACATTAATACCTACACCGTGGTTTAGTTATCCGGGAATCAACTTACTCTAAACCACTGTAACATGCCGGTAATTACATCCATCGTCTCCTCGATGCCCTTATCCGTTTCCGGCATTTGAGCAACCCACAGCGAGCATTCGTTTAAAGCGCCGGACAAGGCATGCGTCATAGCATCAACCGGAACGGTCTTCATCATTCCCTGATTCTGCATGAAGGCTAGCTGCTCCCTTAGGTGACTCATCGAATTCTGCTCGTCCATCTCGCGCCAAGACTCCCACCCTACGACACTCGGACCGTCAATGAGCATAATGCGCTTATTCTGCGGCTCTACCACGGTCGCAATAAAAGCCCGACAGCCATACAGAAGCTGCTCCCAAGGATCCTCAGAGCTATCTGCTTCCGCCTCCACGCGCTGCCCAATTTCCGACTGCACTAATTCTAGCACGGCAAGAAACAGCCCTTGTTTATTCTTAAAATGATGATACAGCGCACCGCGGGTAACTTTAGCTTCGTCGGCAATCTCCTCTAGTGCCGCATTGGCATAACCTTTTTCCGTGAAATGTGTTCTGGCTACCTTCAGCAGCAACTGTATAGTTTCGTTAGCTTCGCTTTTGGTTCTTCTCATAATTCGCGTTTCTCTCTCCTATGCATCATTCGGATGCTATTCTCATGGACGTTAGTAGCTTCAGCACTTCCTGATCTCCGCTCTTGGCCATGGATCTTAGCGAATGCTGAAGTATCCAAGGACCGTACATCCCACACGATTCCAGATGTTCAAGCAGCCAGGGAAGGACGGTATCCCGGTAATCTTTGTTTAGATCATGAAGATGATTCGCAACCGATTTGCGGACATAGCCAGAGGAATCCTGCAGAAGGGGCTCTAGCAGTGCCAAATTGTGGGCAGGATCTCCCTTGATCACTGGAATTCGCTTTGCCCACGGCAGACGAGGCCGGGTACCTTCACTAACCAGGCGACGGACATGCGAATTATCATCCGAAAGCCAGTCCTTCAAAATTTCAAGACACAGATCTTCATAATGGAGCAGAAAGGGCCTAATCGCATACTCCGATGTGTGCCGTTTGGTAATTTCATATAACGCGTTCATCGATATTTCAAAGTGATCAAGCCCATATCGTTCCACAAAATATGCAATCGGCATGAGAAAATACCCTTCCGTGAACATTCCTTTCTCTGTTTCATTCTCTGGTCCTATGATGCCGAGTAAAATCTCCAAACTATCCGGATAACCAAAGGGCAGGGCCTGCTGCAATTCTTCCGCAATAACGGCTACCCTTCCTTTCAATTCAAGCGTCGCTGTCTTGCGGCTTACGGCTTCAATGAAAACCTCCGAGGGAAACTCCGGAGCAAGCGGCTTAATTCGATCTGATAAAAGAATCGCCAGTTCTCTTCCAAAGTAGTCCTTTAATGCGGTGGATGTACTCATTTACCGGGTTGGTCATCATCGGTGGACCACACATCTTCATTATACAGCTCCATAAATGCTTGTGAAGGCGGAATGACTTTAATCATATCGATCATCACCCCATTCGGGTCACTGGTAATAAAGTGCCTCTGCCCAAATTCCTCATCCCGTATATCCAGATGAAGCGGCAGCTTTTCGTGGATGATCAGCCTTTGATACTCGGCATCCACATCCTCCACCTCAAAATTAAGAATCAATCCCTGCACTGGTTTCTGAAAGGAAGACGGTACCGTGGGATGATTTTTGGACAAGAGGGCCATTTCATAAGCGCCTTGTCCCTGGTCTCCATTCTTCAGGCTTACATACCAATCCGCTTCAAAAACAACCTCAAATCCAAACAACCGTGTGTAAAACTCTGTGCTCTCGGCAACCTTCTCTGTCATGATAACAGGATAAAATCCTTGCAGTTTCATCTGGAAAACATCTCCTTCTAAATGGGATGAATCCAATTTAACATACAAACAGAATGTATGTAAATAGTTATATCTGAAATTGGTCTGATACCCTCAACTCCTTTCCAACAAAAAAACCTGCAGACAAAATCTGCAGGTTTTTACTTAAACGATACTCACTACCACAGCAAGCTCACCGCGAGCAGATCAAACAACGCCAGTGGCAGAATCACATTGCTGTAATACGGATTGTACGGGTATGGCGGGTATGGTGGTCTTGGTCTCGGATAAGGGCCGGGATAAAAACCTCGATCCCCTTGCTCGATTTGAATGTACACATTTTTGGCATCCAGGTTAATAATGATACCCTCAAAGACTTCATCGTCCAAGGTTTGCACTCTAACTTTTCGGTTCACGGCTTTTTTGAGCGCTGCGTGAGCATGTTCCTTATGCTTTTTCATGGAATGTACCAGATGGTGATCGCATTGAAACAGCATTTGCGGTTGCGTTGAATAATTGTTCATGATGCTCCTCCTTCGTTCTCTTCTACCCGCATTGTATGCAAATGTCCCGTCAAGGGTGTTCGCCTATGTGAAATCCGTTTAATGCATCGTAGATACGGGTATAGTACAACCAGATGAAGGAGGGTTAAACATCATGGACAATCGAAATATACAGACAAAGCCCGGCAGCTTTTTTATTGAAAACAATGGAAAAACGGTAGCCAAAATCTCCTACTCGCCTCAAGGAAACGGAGTGATCAGTATCGATCATACCTATATCTCACCCAGCCTGCGAGGGCAAGGAATCGCCGACGAACTCGTGCGAAAAGTAATAGGATACGCTCGGGAAGAAGATTTGAAAATCATCCCCGCTTGCTCTTATGCCGGGCATTATTTTGACAAAAACGTCGACGAGCGTGACCTGCTGCACAAATAAAAAAGAGGATTAAAACATCATTCGTAAACGGATGTACCGTAAGGTTAATCTCGCCAGCCATAAGGATGCTCCTCTTATCGGTTGGCTTTCACGCGCCTTGATGTCCAAGTTCAAATGCAGCACTGGTATTTACTATTGCGATAGAGTGATCCTATCCTCTATGATCAAAGGGTATAGCTTAAGTTAGGGAGGCATCTATATAATCATGAGGCAAACAGCGGAACATTGGGTCTGGGAACAGATGTTTGATAAATTGCCTATGGGGGCGATCCTGATCTCTGCGGTTGACGAGCCTGTGGCGAAGGTTAATGATCGTTTCTGCGAACTTACCGAATCCAAACGTTCAGACCTGCTTCAGCTCAAACCTTCCGAAATCCAAGTTCTATCTAATCTATCGATTCAACAAATATTGCAATCATTGACATATGAACAAACGTCCACGCTCAAGAGAGACTCATATTTTATCCACCGTAACGGAGATCAAGTCCATGTCTCTGTCTCGATTTCCCTGCTGAACCATCCCGCCCCTGGAGAGGCTCCATGGATATTATGCTGTATAGAGCCCGGGACCGTACAGGAGAAATCGTCTTTGCCTCCGACCATTAAGAATGATGAACTCCTTGCACTCATTTCTAAGAGCGGACAAGATCTTATATCCATCAGCAGCGCTGATGGCATCATCGAATACATCTCACCATCTGTGACGGAAATACTCGGATACACCCAAGAAGAAATGACGGGCCAATGCCGGATCGATTACTATCACCAGGTGGATTCCGAGCAAATGAAAGAACCGGGCAAGCTATTTTCAGAGGAAGATAGTTTCGTTCGTCGCATTCGCCATAAGGACGGGCATTATTTATGGTTTGAAACGTCTTTTCAGTTAATTCGGGGAGCTCACGGCGAGGTTAACAAGGTTCTGGCCATTGGACGAAACATTACCAAGCGCAAAACGGATGAGGATACGCTGGCCCATGCGCAGCGGATTGCCAAGATCGGTTCCTGGCGTTGGGACTTGATCACGCATACGCTCACCTACAGCGATGAAATGAGGCGAATTTACGGATATCAGATCCGTGCCACTGAACCAAACCATAACACGCTGCTGTCATTGGTCGTCCCGGAGGACCGTGAGCGGCTGGAGGCAGCCGTGAGCAGAGCCATTCTAGGAAAGGCGGATGAAATCATCTATCGGATCCAGCTTCAGGACGGTCAAATCCGAACCATTCGAGCTCAATGGGAAGTCTCCGTTACGAAGGAAGGCAGACCCATGGAGATGGTCGGTATGGCGCAGGACATCACCGAGCAGGTGCAGATTGAACAGCAGTCGCTGGAGAATGAAAACAAGTACAAGCTCATAACCGAAAATTCCCTTGATTTCATATCGAGCAGCACCATAGACTGTTCAACGTTTCTTTATTGTTCACCTTCCTGTTATTCACTGCTTGGATATCGTCCGGATGAGATGGTTGGCACCAGTATATTCGATTATGTATACGCGGAGGATATCATACCGCTACAGGACTATTTTAACAATTGCCTGGACGGCAAACTGCTCACACCGATCACCTTCCGTTATATACATAAGGATGGCAGGCACATCTGGTTTGAAGTCAATTGCAAGTACATCAGCACGCAGGACGGCCAAAAGAACGAGATCATTTCGATTGCCCGCGACATCTCCGAACGAAAACTGATGGAATTCAAGCTAAAGGAAAGCGAGCAGCGATACCGTTCTCTATTTGAATATAATCCGTCGGCCGTATACTCCATGAATTTGGATGGCGACTACTTAACGGCCAACCAGAATCTGCAGGAGCTGACAGGATATACGCTGGACGAGCTGATCGGGATGTATTTCGGACCGATTGTAGCGGAAAAGGACATGGCTCGCACGTTGTTTCATTTTAACCAGGCAACAGAAGGCATACCTCAGAGCTATGATCTAACGATTATCCATAAGGATGGACATCCCATCGACATCAATACGATTAACATCCCGATTTTCGTAGATGACGAAGTCGTCGGCGTCTATGGCATTACCCGGGATATCACCGAGCGCATACGAACCATGGAAGAGATCAAGAAGCTGAGCCGGGAGCTCGCCCTTTTGCTGAATACGGTGTCCGAAGGCATTATCGGGCTGGACATTCACGGACACGTCGCATTTATCAATCCGGCAGGCGCAGCGATGCTGGATTATGAACCGGCCACCACCATCGGAAGATTTTGCGACCAGATCATCAAAGAAATTCGCCATGACGGCACTTTTTATCGGGGGGATGATTCTCCGCTTGTTCGAGCCGTCCAACAAGGCGTACCGCTGTCCAGAGCCGAAATCGTGCTTTGGCGGGGCGACGGCACCAGCTTTCTGGCAGATTATCAGGTCAATCCAATCTGGGACCAAGGCGAGCGCAAAGGCGCCGTTATGGTATTCCGCGATATTACCGACGAGAAAGAAATCATCCGGGCGAAGGAGAATGCCGAGCGGGCAGATCAAGCGAAAACGGAGTTTCTGACCATGATGAGTCACGAACTCCGCACGCCGATGAACGGCATCATCGGCATGATTGAGCTATTACGAACGACCCATCTTGACGAGGATCAGCTGAATTATACCGATATTTTGATGGAGAGCAGCAGCTCGCTGTTGCACATCCTGAACGAGATTCTCGATTTCAGCAAAATCGAGACCGGCAATATGACACTCATTCAGGAACCGATCGATTTACGTTCCTTGCTTGAAGTCGTCGTTGATTTATTCTCGGCCAAAGCAAAAGAAAAAGGATTATCATTATCCTGCAGCATCAACAGCTCCACTGTTCCCGATGTGATCATCGGCGATGCTCTGCGGCTGCGGCAAGTGCTTGTTAATCTCATCAGCAATGCCATCAAATTCACGCATGAGGGCAGCATCACGATGAGTGTCGAGGGACTGCGCAGGACCGGGACCCAGGAAATCACGCTTGCTTTTCAAGTAAAGGATACGGGAATTGGCATCCCTGCTGAACAGCAGCATCAGCTGTTCACCTCCTTCTCGCAGCTTCACCCATCCTTGAATCGCAAATATGGGGGTACGGGATTGGGACTGGCGATCAGTAAAAAACTGGTCGAGCTGATGGGCGGGGTCATCGGCGTCGAGAGTCGCGAAAATGTTGGATCCTCCTTCTACTTTACGATCCCGATCCGTACGCTGCAGGATGAAGTCACGGACAAACAAGCATAGGCGTCTCTCCCCTATTCTCTACAAGCAAAAGGGTGATCTACAGCGATGAGCTGTGGACCACCCTTTTCCCATATATGCAAATGGTACTATTCCTCGTACAGGGACTCCAATTCGTCGACAAGCGATCCAACATATGCAACCGCTTTGGAGATCGGCTCGGAAGTGGACATATCGACCCCTGCCATAGCCATTAATTCCAGCGGACTCTTGCTGCCTCCGGCCTTGAGGACTTGGAGCCAGCGGTCTACAGCCGGTTGACCTTCCTCGCGAATCAATTGTGCTGCAGCTGTTGATGCGGTTAGTCCAGCGGCATACGTATATGGATAAAGACCCATATAATAATGCGGCTGTCGCATCCAGGTAAGCTTTGCTCCTTCATCGAGCTCAACCACGTCACCCCAGAAATCGGATAACACAGCACCTTTTAGCTCAGATAGCTTATCTGCGGTAATCGGCTCATCGGCCATCGCATGGCGGTATACCCGTCGCTGCATTTCCGCTTCCAGAAGGTGAGTCACATAGTTATGGTAATACGTGCTCAGAAGCTGAAGAATAACAGAGCGCCGCATCCGCTTATCCTCGGATTGACTGAGCAGGTGATCTGCCAGCAGCAGCTCGTTCATCGTGGAAGGCGCCTCGATAAAATACAAGGAAGGACGGGCGTTGGTGATACGCTGATGGTCCGCTGCCAGCATCAAATGACCAGCATGCCCGACTTCATGCGCTAAGGTGAAGGCATTTCGCATATTGTCCGCCCATGCCATCAGGATATAAGAATGCACTCCGTATACGGAGGAACAGAACGCTCCTGTAGACTTACCAATATTATCGGCATAATCCACCCAGCGCTTGGAGAACGCCGATTGAACGATCTCGCCGTATTCAGGACCCAGTATCGACAAGGCACTGGAAATCGTGGAGCACGCTTCTTCATAAGTAATGCTTGGATTGAAATCCGTGTCCATCGGCGCTTTCAAATCGCAGAACAGCATTTGATCCAGCCCGAGCACACGCTTCTTCAGCTTCATCAGTCTTCGCATATGCGGAGCTAACTCCGTCAGAATGGTATCATGAATGTTGTTGTACATCTCCATCGTCACTTGCTGCGGCTTCAGCAGCATGTCCGTTACGGAATCATACCCGCGAAGCCGGGACATCACCACCTGTTTCTTCACTTCGGTGGCGTATGCCTCGGCAAATGTATGGCGCGATCCCTGCAGTGACTTCGTGAACGAGGCATAGGCCTCGCGCCGAAGCTGCGTATCCTCTGACATTTCGTAAGAATTCTCGTACAGGCGGAACGAGACCGGCTTGGTTCCGTCATTCACTTGAATATCGTCAAAAGTCATATCCGACAGCTTGCTGCGCAAATAGATGCGGTAAGGGGAACCGAGCACCTCTCCCAGCGATGCCAACACGCTTTCCGTCTCAGGACTCAAGCGGTGAGGCTTCGATTCCAGCAGCAATGTCAAACTTCGGGCATAAGGAACAAGCCCGTCTTCCTTCGTTATGTATTGTTCGATGATTCCATCCTCGAGATCCAGCAGCTCCGATTCAATAAACGTCAGGGAAGATTGGATGCGTGAGAGAACATCGCCCGTTCTGGCCGAATTTGCCAGGTTGGCCGGATTGGTTCCGTCTTCCGATTGTCGTAATCTAGCATACGCCCCGACTTTGCTAATGCTCTCCATCAGAGCTTCCTGTTCGTTCAAGCACTCCAGAAGAACGGTCGCACCCTCTCCCAGCCTGCCTCTGAATCGAGTCAATTGAGCAGCTTGCGATTCAATCGCTTTTAATCCCGCTTCGAATGCTTCTTGCGAGACAAACAAATCATCCAGATTCCAAGTAGCCTCGATTGGAACCTCACTTCGTGTCAGCAATTTCCCCATGGATATAACTCCTCTCGTGTCTTGTCCTCTCATGATTGACGCCAGCAGTTACTATGGATAAGCAACTGTATAACAATTCCATCATATCACAGTTTTTTAAGGGATCGTATCCGCTTTTCGACCTTGACTTGTGACCCTATTTATGGATATAGTTATTTCATACTCTTATCTAAAGGAGAGATTTTGATGTCGGTGGTCGTTCTTAACTAACCAAATTTCATATGGATCGAAATGTAAAATTTTGGGCATTTCCTGTAAAGGGATATGTTTATTTTTTGATGGATTTTCATTTCGTCCGTTGAATTAGTTAAGAACTGCGGATATCAATGGAAGCCCCTTTAGGGTTTATTCAGATATGATATGGTCATCCGTGCTGAGTTCAGCACGGATTTTTTGGGTCTCCCCCTCCTTTTATTCAAAAGGGTTATTTGGAGCCGTCCCATAACGCCATGCCATCAGAATAACGATCTATGGGCGGAAAGCGAACCTTAGTAGTTCGCTTTCCGCCCTTTTTGTGTTGTATACCATCCATTTTATAGTCAAAGGAGAATGTAACCCATGAAACCCTTCGCATTAAACAAATTGGAGTACGAGAAAATACGCACCGAACTTGAACGCTTTGCCGTATCGTATCTGGGCGTCGAGCATATCCGGAAGATGGCCCCCCTCACCCAGATAAAAGCCATCCGCAACAAACTGAATGAAACGGAGGAAGCCAAAACCCTGCTCCAGACCGGAGCTAGCGTCCCTATTCCTTCACTGGAGGGCATTGAAATGATCCTGGATCTGCTCGGCACCGGTTACGTGCTGTCTGAGCGCGATTTCGGGAATATGGTCCAATATCTGAGAAGCTGCCGTCAGCTCATTCAGTATATGAAAGCCAAGGAGGGCATTGCTCCATTGATCAGTTCCTACGCCTCATCCATGCATGAACTGCGTCCACTTCTGTCCGAAATCGAACGCAGCATTCACGGGGGACGTGTTGTGGATAGCGCCAGCAAAGATTTGGCCAAAATCCGCAAAAAAATCATCGTAGCCGAGGAACGGATCAAGCGTAAGCTCGACAGCCTGATAAGCCGTTACAAAGGGATCATGCAAGAGCATGTCATCAGCAAGCGCGGAGATCGTTACGTGCTGCCCATCAAGAAGGAGCACCGTAAATCCGTGAATGGCTCGATTCTGGATGAATCGGCCAGCGGGCAGACGGTATTCATCGAGCCCTCCGACTTGCAGGGACTTCAGATGGAATTGAATTTCCTGCACGCCGATGAAGTCCGCGAAGAAACGAAGGTGCTGAGTGATTTGACTGCACTTGCCGAGCAATATCAATTCGAACTGAGAACCAATGCCGACATTGTTGGAATCTACGATTACATCATAGCCAGGGGCAAGTACGCCGTTTCCATCGGCGGGCGCAATGTAAGCCTGAACCAGGAGGGGGTCATCCATCTAAAATCCGCGGTGCATCCTTTAATCGGCTCCACGATGGTACCGCTGGACTTCTCTATCGGGGAGCGGTATAAAACCTTGATCATTACAGGGCCTAATACCGGCGGCAAAACTTCTGCTCTGAAGACGGTTGGTCTCATCACCGTTATGGTGCAATCCGGTCTGCTGGTTCCTGTCGCGGAAGGCAGCCATTGCTCCATCTTTGACGAGGTTTCCGTCGATATCGGAGATGGGCAGAGTTTGGAGCATGCCCTCAGCACGTTCTCTGCGCACATTCGCAACATCCGCGACATTTTGCAGACAGCCGGCCGGTCCACGCTTGTACTGCTCGATGAAATGGCTTCGGGAACGGATCCCGGTGAAGGCGTTGGATTGTCGATCGCCATCCTGGAGGAGTTGAGTCAACGTCAAGCAACGGTTGTGGTAACCACCCATTTTACCGAAATCAAAAATTTTGCCGAGCGCACCTCCGGCTTTGAGAATGCCCGCATGGAATTTGATGCTGACACACTCGAGCCGCTCTATCGTCTGCGGATTGGTGAAGCCGGGCACAGTTATGCCTTTGTCATTGCAGCGAAGCTGGGCATACCGGAGTCGATCATTGCCAGATCGCGGGAAATCACGGAAGCTGGAGCGGCAAGAGCTAACACGGCCCTTATCCAAAAGGTAAGCTCAGAGTCCGATGATAAGGCTGAAGAAACACGTCCGGAAGAATACGGTACGTTGCCGACAGACAAACAGGATAAGCTAATGAATGATGAAGATCATCAAGAAGAAGATTCTCCCTCTTCCCTCTATCAATTAGGCGATCGTGTCTATGTGCCTTATTTGAAACGAAGCGGAACCGTGTATGAAACCATCGACGGTAGAGGTAATATCGGTGTGATGATTCAGAAGGATAGACTGAAAATTAACCATAAACGGCTGAAGCCTTATATTGCAGCCAAGGATCTTTATCCGGAGGATTATGATCTTGATATTGTTTTTGAGAGCAAAGAGAACCGGAAGAAGCGTAAACTGATGAACCGCAAGCACGTTGAAGGACTGCAGATCGAAACGAAACCGGAATAACGAAACTCTTGTCGGTGGGTAGACCAGGATATCAATAAGAATGCTAAGGATTTTCGGAGGAGAGATTACGATGAACATACGTACAGAAACCAAGAACGATTATGAGAAGGTCCAAAACCTTCTCACTCAGGCTTTTCCCGGACAGGAAGAAGCGATTCTAGTGCGGCGGCTGTGGGAAGATAAAGACTTTCAAGGGGAATTATCAATCGTAGCGGAAGAAGATGGGATCATCAAGGGACATATTATGTTCAGCCGGTCTAGCCTTTTTGACGGGGTTCATAGGCATCACGTGGCTGCGCTAGGGCCGCTGGCCGTGCTTCCGGATTATCAACGACAAGGGATCGGCGGGAACTTGATTGAAGAAGGCAAACGGCGGTGTCTCTCGCATGGCTATCCACTTGTTTTTCTGTTCGGTCATCCGGCATATTATCCCCGTTACGGATTTGTGCAGGCCAGAGCCTATGGAATCGACATCACCCAATTTACGGTTTCCGATGAAGTGTTCATGGTTGCCGAGCTTCAGCCGGGCGCGCTCGGTCACCTGCATGGCGAATTCCGTTTCCACTCCGCTTTCGAAGATTTGGGGTAAGTCGAGCTTCAAAGTCCATATCATCCGAATAGGTTTGATCAAGCCGGGGAATCCTTGGTGGCATTCAGCTTCTGATATGTTGTACAATAAAATCTAAATGACTATTTGAAGGATGGTTTTCAACATGTATGTAGCTCAGGATTGGCAAGATTACGAGGTCATCGATACCGGAGGCGGAGACAAGCTGGAACGCTGGGGCGACGTGATTCTCAGACGTCCGGATCCGCAGATCATATGGCCGATTGAACGCGAAGATGGACAGTGGCGCAGTGTGCACGGACACTATCATCGCAGCTCGTCGGGCGGCGGGCAATGGGACATGAAAAAGCAGCTTCCGGACCGGTGGACCATCTCATACGACCAATTGAAATTTCATATTCGACCAACCAATTTTAAACATACCGGTTTGTTTCCGGAGCAGGCAGCCAACTGGCGCTGGATGATGGATAAGATCGCTTCTGCCGGACGTCCGGTCAGCGTGCTGAACCTGTTCGCCTATACCGGCGGAGCAACCGTCGCGGCCGCCTCGGCCGGAGCTCAGGTTGTACATGTGGATGCTGCGAAGGGGATGGTTCAATGGGCCAAGGAAAACGCGGCATTGTCCGGACTTGCCGACCGTCCTATCCGTTATATCACGGATGATGTGTTTAAATTCGTGCAACGGGAGCAGCGGCGGGGGAACAAATACGATGCGATCATTATGGACCCTCCATCTTATGGCCGCGGACCAAGTGGAGAAACGTGGAAGCTTGAGCAAAGCTTGTATCCCTTCCTCGAAAGCTGCATGAGCATCGTATCGGATAATCCGCTGTTCATGCTGATTAACTCCTATACAACCGGAATCTCCCCTACCGTTCTGAATAACATGCTGACCATGACCATGAAGCCGAAATACGGCGGTACCATCAGTGCGGGAGAGATCGGATTGCCGATTACCCGCTCCGGCATGAACCTGCCGTGCGGCATCCTGGGTCGATGGGAGTCCTGATTCAATGAACAAGCGGGAACCAGCAGCATATCCGGTTGTGCCGATTCTGTTCGAGGATAATCATGTGTTAGGAGTAACCAAGCCGGTAAACATCCCCTCCCAAGAGGATGCTACCGGCGATCCCGACATGCTGACCATTCTGAAACAGGACATTAAGGAGCGCTACAATAAACCGGGCAATGTATTTTTGGGATTGGTGCACCGTCTGGACCGTCCGGTTGGCGGAGCGATGGTGTTTGCCAAGACTTCCAAAGCCGCATCCCGATTATCGGAATCCGTCCGCAGTCGCAGCTTCCGCAAGCAATATGTGGCGGTCGTTCATGGGATTCCTTCGAAAACGTCAGGCCGGCTCGTAAATATGCTGTATAAGGATGTAAAAACCAACACCGTTCATGTCACCTCTAAAGGTACGGACGGGGCCAAGGAGGCCTTTCTGGATTACACCGTGCTCCAAACGTCCGAAGGCTTCAGCCTCGTCCTGATCGAGCTGCACACGGGCAGGCCGCACCAAATCCGTGTACAGCTGAGCCATGCGGGACATCCGCTGTTCGGAGATCAGAAGTATGGAAGCAAGGTGAACAAAGCTGGCCAGCAGATTGCCTTATGGTCCGTATTGGTCGGATTTCCTCATCCCGTTACCAAAGAGGAGATCTCCATTCGTTCCATGCCGCCCTCCGACTATCCCTGGAGCCTGTTCTCGATGGAGAAGCTGGCGTCCACATGATTGGTCCTATCCATAGAACTCAAAAAAACCGAAATCCAGCCTTGGATTTCGGTTTTTTTATACTTCTGTTTCATGATGGCAAATACTGTAATATTGTATCCCTCTACGATAATATATTATCCCTTTACTTTTATCAAAGAATGCCGAAAAATAGAAACTACATAGTTTAACATTTTTTAGATGATTTGTACAATCATGGTATAAACTCTGCTTGCGAGTTTATATAGATCAATGGTGCCAAGGAGGAGGATGATCAAAAGCTGTTCATGAATGGTTACACGGTCGGCTCGGTTGTTTATGATGTGTAACAGGGCAAGAAAACTCACAGCTCAGGGAGGTTTGATCAGCAACAAGTGTCCGCTGAATTTCACATTAAATATTCAAGGAGGTATTTGTTATGGATCAGGTTCAATATCAAACAAATCGCCGCTTGCATTTGAAACCGCTGTGGATTTTTTTAGGAAGCACGCTGTTGTTCTTCACCATCATGATCATCACGGCAAGCAGCGTCTCCGCTCATGGGTATATTGAATCACCAGCCAGTCGTGGTTATAAGTGTAAGCTCGGAGAGAACACCAACTGCGGCAGAATCATATATGAACCGCATTCCCTCGAGGGAAAAGGTAACTTCCCCGTCGGTGGACCGGCGGATGGTCAGATTGCTGGTGCTGGAATTTTTCACGAGCTCAATGAACAATCACCTACCCGCTGGAGTAAAGTGAACATGAATGGCGGACCCAATACATTTAAATGGGTGCTGACCGCAGCTCACGCCACATCCGATTGGAAATATTATATTACGAAAAAAGGCTGGGATTCCAGCAAACCCCTCGCACGCGCAGATCTCGAATTGTTCTGCTCCTTCAATGACGGTGGCAAACGTCCGCCGAACACCGTAACCCACACCTGTAATGTTCCTACCGACCGCACCGGCTACTATCTGATCTTGGCTGTGTGGGAGATCGCCGATACAGGCAACGCCTTCTATAACGTAATCGATGTGAACCTGAATAACGGCAGCGGAAATCAGGACACGCAAGCTCCAACCGTACCCGGTAACTTAAGATCCACAGGCGTCACCAGCACCAGCATCTCGCTCTCCTGGAACGCTGCCACGGATAATGTGGGGGTAACAGGTTATGAAATCTATCAAGGATCTAATCTAGTAACAACCGTATCAGGATCAACCTTAAGCCATACCGTCACCGGTCTGCAAGCGTCAACCTCCTATACCTTTACGGTAAAAGCACGCGATGGAGCAGGCAATGTCTCCACGGCGAGCAATCCGTTAACGATTGCCACATCCAATCCGGTACCGGACACTCAAGCTCCGACGGCTCCCGCCAATCTACGATCAGTCGGCTCTACTTCAACCAGCGTATCATTAGCCTGGAACAATTCCACGGATAATGTCGGCGTTAGCGGCTATGAGGTTTATCGGGGCACAACGCTGGTGACCACGGTATCCGGCGGCACGCTTTCCTATACGGTCGGCGGGTTATCACCCAACACAGCCTATAGCTTCACTGTTAAAGCTCGTGATGCGGCTGGCAACGTCTCCGCTGCAAGCAATGAACTGCAAGTTACCACGGCGGACGGCTCCACACCGGAAACTCCGGCTTGGGCACCAAACACTTCATACCAGCTAGGAGCCTTAGTCACATATGGCGACAACACCTATGAGTGCCGGCAAGCCCACACGTCCCTGCCTGGTTGGGAACCCTCCAACGTGCCGGCTTTATGGTTGCTTAAGTCATAATCTCAATACGTCATGTAAAGATTCGAAACGAGATATAACGATAATGTTCCATAAGTATAAAAATATGTAACAGCCCTCAAGGGTGAGCTGCCGTCTGCAGCCGCCCAGGGGGCTATTCTACGTTTAGAACGTTAGCTTTAGCTTTAGAACTTATACTTATACCTCAACCAGAACTTCCTTTGGAGCTGTACTAATCTTTCCTAACAGATAGACAAGCAGCTGCTGATTATGCGAGGATATGCGGTTCAAAATTTGGGAAAGGTACTCATCCCTAACCTGTAATCCGCGTGTATATTCCTCACGCCCTTTATAGGAAATCGTCACCCAGACGATCCGTCTGTCATTCGCGTCCCGTTCCCGTTTGATCAATCCATTCTTCTCCATCCGGTCCAATAGCATGGTTACGGCTGCCGGACTTGTGGCCAGGTAAGGAATGAAATCGGAAGGTTTCATTCGCTTTAATTCAGCAAGCACCTCCAGCACCATCAGTTGCGATTCCGTCAATGTCGGTGCTAATCCGGCTTCCATATGGAGCTTATAATCCTTGGCCAGCTTGGACCACACCTTGGCGAATTCGGCAGTATGCATATTTATCCCGTCCCTTCAATAATGCTGTCATGATCAAACATCGGATACCGTCCGTGGATGTTGCGCTGTACTTTTTGTGAATGGGTTTCGTTTGAACCCTAGTCATGATTCCATAATAGTTTATAGGATTAACTTTTCGCGGGCACCCTCTCAATATCCTTCTTTTTTCGTTAAAAAATATAATTTCCAATCAAGCGACAAAACCCGCCAACCCTTATATGACGGCGTTTTTCAAGGTTCACCCTACTTCGACACAGTCAGGCATATGTCAAATAGTATAAATAACAGCTCAAATGTTGCGGGAAACGCAAAATATAGCAAAAGCACCTCGACAAATATCATCGAAGGTGCTTTTCGTCCGTCTATCTTATCTTGTCCAAACTTGGAAATTTCCAAGAAAAGGATGTTACGCAATTTTGTTTAACTTTCTTTACCTGACTCCGCATGCGGAAGAGTTACCAGATCGACAATCCGTCCTTGCTTGCCAACTTCGGCAAGCAGTTTGCCTATCGATTTACGTTCCGCGATCGGAACTTTTTCGGTGTGAATCAGATGGGCTTGCCCGTCTTCGCTGTACGCCATAATCTGCAGCGGTTCACGGCAATAGAAAGCTCCGACAATGGCGCTGCCGTTAGGCTTCACCCGCTTGCCTTCCTTAAACTCAAACGTAGCCATGCCTTTTCCGCCGCGGCTTTGCGTCTGGTAATCCAACAGCAAGCTGCGCTTGCCATAGCCAAGATCCGTGATAGTCAAAATCTCACCCTCATCGTTCTCCACCCATAATGCCGCAACGACTTCATCCCCGTCACGGAGCTGAATTCCTCGAACCCCGCCGGAAACGCGTCCCATCGCGTTGACTTCCTGCTCATTAAACCGGATGCTCATCCCTTCTTTCGAGATTAGCACAATATCTTTATTGTTATCACTCACAACGACCTGGATAATGCTGTCTTCCGCAGCGACCTTGGCTGCAGCAACAGCGCCAGCCCGCTTGGTAACATACTCCTTGAGCTCTGTGCGCTTCACTTGACCTTTGCGGCTGACAAACACAAGCGACTTGCCCTCTTCTTCAAAGTTCGAAACCGGAATGACCGATACGATGTGATCCTCTTTCGGTACCTGAATCACGTTAACGATGGCCGTACCGGCATCTTTCCATTTGTATTCCGGAATCTGGTGAACCGGCAATAAGAAATACTGCCCACGGCTCGTGAATATAAGCAGATTCTCCAGGGTATTGACTTCAAACAGACGTGTGATGTAATCCCCTTCCTTAACGCCTGAGCTTTCCAGCTCACCGCCGCTTCGGGTGAAGGATAACATGCTGGTGCGCTTGATGTAGCCTTCATTAGACAGAGTTACGAGCACGTCCTCTGCGTTCACCAGCACTTCAAGATTAACCTTGATCTCTTCCACTTCTTCCTGAATGACAGAACGCCGGTCGATGCCGTATTTCTCGCGAATTTCAAGCAGCTCTTTGCGAATGACGGCAATCAGCTTCTTATCGCTGTCCAGTATCGCACGCAAGCCCTCGATTTTCTTCATTAACTCGTCCAGCTCTTTTTGCAGGGAATGAATTTCAAGGTTCGTAAGGCGGTATAATTGCAAGGTCAATATGGAATCGGCTTGTCTCTCCGTGAAACCGAACATCCATTGCAGATTGTTCTGGGCATCCTGGCGATTCTTGGACGCTTTGATCGCCGCAATGACCTCATCCAGGATATTTAAAGCCTTAACCAGGCCTTCCAATACGTGCGCCCGATCCTCTGCTTTCTCCAGCTCATACTGGGTCCGGTGCGTGACGACCTCACGCTGATGCTGGATATAGGCAGATAACATGTCTTTAAGCCCCAGCTGTTGAGGGGTTTTATTCACGATTGCAACCATATTGAAGTTGTACGTTATTTGCAGATCGGTTTTCTTGAACAAATAAGCAAGAATCCCGTTTGCGTCGGCATCCTTCTTCAGCTCAACGACGATGCGAAGTCCTTCTCGTCCGCTCTCATCGCGAACCTCGGCGATGCCCTCGACTTTTTTCTCCAGTCGTATGTTCTCCATCGTGGTAACAAGCCGTGACTTAACGACCTGATAAGGAATTTCCGTGATGACAATCTGCTGCTTGCCGCCGCGAAGCGATTCAATGTCCGTCTTCGACCGTAGATAAACGCGGCCTTTGCCTGTCCGATAGGCGTCCAAAATGCCTTCGCCGCCCATGATGATTCCGCTGGTCGGGAAGTCCGGACCTTTGATAAAGGTCATAATCTCCGCCAGCTCAATCTCCGGCTTCTGCATTACGGCAATACAAGCATCGATCACTTCCCGCAGATTGTGAGGCGGGATTTCAGTGGCAAAACCCGCGGATATCCCGCTAGCTCCGTTCACAAGCAGGTTTGGGTACCGTGAAGGCAGCACAACCGGTTCCTTGGCCGTGTTATCAAAATTATCCTTAAACAGTACGGTCCGCTTCTCGATATCCCGAAGCAGCTCCATGGCAATCGGCGATAGCCTTGCCTCGGTATAACGCATCGCTGCGGCGGGATCATCATCCTGGGAACCCCAGTTTCCGTGGCCGTCCACGAGCACATGTCCCATCTTCCATGGCTGAGCCATCCGAACCATACCTTCATAAATCGATGAGTCCCCGTGCGGATGGTAATTACCCATGACATCCCCGACGGTTTTCGCCGATTTACGGTATGGTTTATCCGGTGTGTTACCCGAATCGTACATGGCATACAGGATCCGGCGCTGAACGGGCTTCAGCCCGTCACGAACGTCCGGGATCGCTCGGTCCTGAATAATATACTTGGAATACCGGCCAAATCGATCACCTACGACCTCTTCCAGAAAAGCCGGCAAAAATTGCTCAGATAAACTCATTCCTTCACCTTCTATTCCTCAAACTCTGCGAAGTTGACATTTTCTACGATCCACCGTTTGCGGGGATCTACTTTATCTCCCATCAGCGTAGACACACGACGCTCCGCTTTGGCAGCATCATCGATTTGTACCTGCAGCAATGTCCGTGTTTCCGGGTTCATCGTCGTTTCCCATAATTGCTCCGGGTTCATCTCGCCCAGACCTTTGTAACGCTGCAGCTCAAAGTTTTTGAATTCCTTCAAATAATTAGCCAGCTGCTCATCCGTCCAGGCATACCGAACGGTTTCCAGCTTCCCGGATTTGCTGGCGATTTTATACAGAGGAGGCTGCGCAAGGTAGACGCGGCCTTCATCAATTAAAGGTTTCATGTATCTGTAGAAGAACGTAAGCAGCAGCACCTGAATATGAGCGCCATCCGTATCCGCATCCGTCATGATGATGATTTTCGAATAATTGCTGTCCCCGGCGGTAAACTCCGTACCGATCCCTGCACCAATGGCAGATACAATTGCTCGGTATTCATCATTCTTCAGGATGTCGGCCAGCTTCGATTTCTCCGGATTCATCGGTTTCCCTTTAAGAGGCAGTATAGCCTGGATTTTCGAATCCCGTCCCTGCTTCGCAGAACCGCCAGCGGAGTCCCCTTCGACTATAAACAATTCGGTTCTCGTAAAGTCCTTGGACTGCGCAGGCGTCAGCTTGCCGCCCAGATTGGAGCTTTCGCTTCGCTTCTTGCCGCTGCGCATCTCGTCCCTTGCTTTACGGGCCGCTTCACGCGCTTTGGAAGCCTGGATGGCCTTCTTCAGCAGCGTTTGTGCGATCTGCGGATTCTCCTCGAGGAAGATTTGCATCTTCTCGGTGACAATGCTGTCAACCGCACTGCGTGCAGAAGCGCTTCCCAGCTGGTCCTTGGTCTGTCCGACAAATTCGACCTCAGCCATCTTGACGCTGATCACGGTCATCATGCCTTCCCGAAGATCATTGCCTTCCAGGTTCTTGTCCTTTTCCTTCAAAAGATTGTTCTTGCGGGCATAATCATTCATGACACGGGTGTAAGCTGTCTTAAAACCCGTCTCATGCGTACCACCCCCGCGCGTCGGGATGGAGTTAACGAAAGAAGCCAACGTTTCGGTATATCCCGCATTATATTGAAGGGCGATTTCAACTTCGATATCATCCTTCTCCGCGTAAAAATGGATCACATCATGCAGCACGTCCTTGCCTTCATTCAGGAACTGAACGAACTGGCTTGCGCCGCCTTCATAGAAAAACTCTTCCCCGTTGCCGCTGCGCTCGTCTTTCAATACAATCCGGAGTCCGGAGTTCAGGAAGGCAATTTCCTGTAAGCGCTCTGCAAGCGTGTCGTAGTTCAGATGCGTTCCCGCGGTAAACACGCGCGCATCCGGTTTAAACGTAATCTTCGTCCCTGTTTTGTTCGTATTGCCAAGCACCTCAAGACCCGTTACAGGTTCCCCGACATGCTCTTTTCCTTTTTTGTCCTGCCAGTATTCAAATCGTTGGCGATGAATTTTACCGTCACGGTAAATTTCCACCTCCAGCCACTCGGACAGCGCATTGGTTACGGATGCGCCAACGCCATGAAGACCGCCGGACTTCTTATATCCGGAACCACCGAATTTACCGCCGGCATGCAAAATCGTAAATACAACCTGCGGGGTGGGGATGCCTGTCTTGTGCATTCCGGTTGGAATACCGCGTCCGTTGTCGTATACCGTCGCGGATCCGTCTTTATGCAATGTAATTTCAATTCTCGAGCAGTACTTGGCCAAATGCTCGTCTACGGCGTTGTCCACAATTTCCCATACCAGATGATGCAAGCCTGACGAGCTTGTGCTCCCTATGTACATGCCTGGCCGTTTGCGCACCGCAACGAGGCCTTCGAGCACTTGAATGTCGTCAGCATCGTATCCTGAACGGTTGTTACCGCCGTTCTTCGATGACTCTGCAAACATATCGATCTGTTCGACCATTCATGCTCCTCCTTCAATTTCACGTATCTCGTGTATTTCTATTTCTACATTTCAATATTTTAGAAGAACGCTGTTCCCTAAAAAATGCAAACAAATGTTTCATGCTTTGTCCATTTTAATTCAAGATATCCCTTCTCGTAAAGACACTGAATGAAACAATAACCGCACAAATGGCCCAGACGGCCAATACGGCAAGGGAAAAATTCAAAGTCATCCCCTCAATTGGCGGCAAATTGCCTGCTAAATAATTCGTTAAATTGAGGTTTACCATGAACAAATATTTCGCGCTGCTCCAGGCCGATGCCATATTCGTCAGAATATTTCCGGCAATCAATGCGGCCATCATGATCACAATGCTCGCCGCCGTGCTTCGAACCAGCACGGACACCATAAAAGCCAGCATACCGACGCATACGCCGACAAACCACACCAATCCACCCTGCATCAGCAAATACTTCCACTGTGGAACAGCATGAACGCCGGACATATCCACATCAGACCCAACAATTTGGAATCCCGTGAATACCGGTATGTCAAATCCCTTGTATCCGAAGGCTAGGCCGGAGATCAGATAGGCTATGACAAAGGTGGAAACGACAATAAGAGACGTAAACATGATCAAGGCGATCAGTTTGCTGAGCAGCACCTTCCATCGCTTCACAGGCCTTGTCAGCAGCATTTTGATGGTACCGGTCGTCCGTTCACCGGAGACGATATCCGAGGCGATAGCCATAATGAGCAGCGGGATAAACAGGGATATCGCATTATTCAAAAATTCCCGTGTAAACGTAACCCCGTTTGGTTGATTAGGATTCACATCATGCTGCAAATAATACTGCATTTGCTGAATAAAGATTTGCCTATATCGTTTCCATTCATCCGGCACCCTGTCACTGCTAAGCGAATTCTCATTATCCGTGATTCGCTGCTGAAGTTCAAGCCGCCAATCACTGTTGAACTTCTCCCGGCTCCGTTCAGCTGACTTCATCTGGGCATAAGTAAACATAGGAACCAGAACAAGAAGAACGAGAAGGACAACATAAAACCGCTTTCGTTTGATAATTTTGATGCACTCGTTTTTGATCAGGGGCAACAGGTTACTCAATACTCTCACCCTCCGTCATCTGCAGGAACAGCTGCTCCAGCGTAGGATTGATCCGATGAACCTCCCGGACCTGTACTCCCGCAGCTACCAGCCGTTCCACAGCTCTTGACGTGTATGTAGTGCTCATACGGGTCACAACAGCGTCCGGAGACATGCCTGCGAGCAAATTATCGTCGAGCACGTCCTCGGGGCGTTCGACGATGTGGCAATAATCCAGCTTTTGCAATATCCGTTTCCCTTGCACGGCGGGATTCAGATCCCAGATCACATGATCGCTGTTGCCGGCAATCAATTCTTCGACCTCGCCAACCGCAAGCACTCTTCCGCTGCTGATGATCGCCACGCGATCGCATAACAGCTGGATTTCGCTCAGCAGATGACTCGAGACAAAAACAGCCAACCCTTCCTCGGCTAACCGATGGATGAACTGCCGCATCTCTTTGATCCCTTTCGGATCAAGACCGTTTGTCGGCTCGTCAAGAATGAGCAGCCTCGGTCTGCCGAGCAGGGCTTGGGCTATCCCGAGCCGCTGCCGCATTCCCAGAGAATACGTGCTCACCTTGTCATGAATTCTTCGATCCAATCTCACCGTATCCACAACTTCCTGTATTCGCTGCTGGTCAATGCCGGGCTGCATTCGCGCAAAATGCTCAAGATTTTCCCACCCCGTCATATATGAATACATTTCAGGATTCTCCACGATGGAACCGATATAACGCAGCGCCTGCTCCTGCTGGCGGTTCACATCATAACCGCAGACCTCGATCTTGCCGGAGGTCGGTTTGATCAGATCAACCAGCATCCGGATCGTGGTCGTCTTTCCTGCCCCGTTCGGCCCCAAGAACCCGAAAATTTCGCCTGCGCGCACGTCGAACGACACATCATGTATAATCCATTTTCGACCGATTTTCTTTTTTACATGCTGGACAGATAACACGATTTCTTGAGCTTGTTCATTCATCGTTTTCCAACTCCCCATATGACATCCTCATCATGCCTAGAGCATACCCTCTACAATTCGATCCGCAATAGCCTGATATCCTTCCCCGTTCGGATGAAAATGGTCCGAGGACAGATACTCGCCCAGCTTGTGCTGAAACAGATCAAACGTAGGGACCAATGTCATATTGGGATCCCGGTTCACAATCTCCATGACCGAATGATTCCAGGCAGAGACCACGATATTGCCGGGTATGAGCAAATCCTCCAAATCGGAAAAAGGATGATAGAGACCGATATAAACGATTCGGGCATCCGGATTAATGGCGCGAATCTTCTCCAGAATCGCCTGCAGGCGTTCAGAGGCCTGCGGCAATGCGGCCATCAGCTTGGCAGGTTCGAGCTCCAACTCATCGGAATTCGCCGCCCCGTCCATCAGCCCGCTGCCTTGAAATATATCATTGCCTCCGATCGAAAGCATAATCACATTGGCTTGCTTCAAGGCATACTGTATTCCCTTGTCATCCAGCTTGGGAAGCAGTGCTTCGGTGGTCATTCCGTTTATGGCCAGATTTGCCAGCAGGCTCGCTGTTCGTCCATCGCCATTTAATTGATCCACGCTTCGGCGGACAAAACCGCTCCCGGTGTTGTCCCCTGTTCCCTTGGCCAGTGAATCTCCAATCGCAGTTACCTTTAAATCTTGGGGCAAAACCGGTTGTGACGGATCGCTCCCCGGCTGTTCCGGCGCTGTCTCTTCTTCGGACGCCTCGGATCCGCCACCGGTCAGCAAGGGCTGTCCTTGCGGATCATTAATATCTTTGAACGCATACATAAAACCGATAATGAGCACAATCGTTACAATAACCGACACGGAGGCAGTGATTCGCCATATCCATGCAGATGATTTCATGACATTCCCCCTACAAAACTCCTCATTACATTACCTTAAGACTTCTATATAAAATTTGCAAATCAAAACACGCAAAGAAGACTGCCCCGGACGCAATCTTTCGATGCGTGACCGGGGCAGCCTTTTCATATGAAACAAGATAAGTGCTTATTGACTGATGAATTCTTGAACCCAATATCCGTTATAATATCCAACACCGATCATGGTGAAATTCGGAGACAGGATGTTTTCACGATGACCTTGGCTATTCATCCAGGAGTTCATTACTTCTTGAGGCGTACGTTGCCCTTTAGCAATATTCTCGCCGGCATAGCCGTAAGAAATACCGTAAGCTTTCATCATATCAAATGGCGAACCATGTGTCGGTGAAGTGTGGCTGAAGTAATTGTTATTACTCATATCCTTCGCTTTATCCAGCGCTACGGTTGTTAGCTTAGCATGGACCGTGAGCGGCTTCAGACCTGCATTCGCACGTTCTTTGTTCACCAATGTGACAACCTCGGAAGCAAAATTCGATTGTTCCGTTGTACCCGCAGGCTCGGAAGGCTGGGACGGTTTTGTAGATGGAGCGCTAGTCTCAGGCTTGCTTGTTTCCGGTTTGCTGGTTTCAGGTTGCGTCGCTTCTGGTTTAGTGGTTTCTGGCTTGCTGGTTTGCGGAGTTTCAACAGGTTTGTCTGCCTGAGGTTTTTCCGTTTGCGGCTTCTGAACCACCCATTTAAACTGGGATTCAAAACCTTGGCTTTCCAGGAACTTCTGGATCTTTTGCTGCCAATTTACATAATTATTGCTCTCAGCAGGTGCTGCGGATGCCGTAGTGGGCAGCATGATACCGACAGCCAGTACAGCAGCAATGCTGCCGCCTGCGATTTTCTTTATCCAATGGTTGTTCATAAATGCTCATCTCCTATGCTCATAGTTGTGAGTTTGCTTGACCGCCCGTTCTAAGATGAATTTCAAGGGTGCTGGACGATCAAACAATAGTTACATTTTTGTAATCTCGTACGAACACATTGTAACACATTTGATACCTTGGGCAATCCTACAATTGTTGGAAAAGCGACCTTGAATTCCTACCTATACATAGGTGATCAAGTCGGCACTTGTCCCAGATCATATGTAGTGGTCGATGCCTGATTCAAGCGATGAATCTCTTTTTATATCGGTGGTCTTTCGATCGATTTTTAGGCCATGACAAAGAAAAAACCCATCCCAAAAATGGGATGGGTTCATGAAAAGCCCCTGGATTACAGCTTTTTACTAAACTGATATCCAGCCTTTTCAAATCCAATATGCTCATAAAATGCATGTGCGGGAGCAAGTTCTTCCCGGTTGCCGCTTGTGAGAAACAAGAGGTGGCTACCATGCTGTCTTCCCCATGTCTCTGCACCGCGAATCAATCTTTTGCCAATTCCTTGGCCGCGGTAGCTTGAGGTTACAATAACCGAAGTAATTTGAGTGACCGGTTCGGTCATAGTGAAGGATTTGACTTGACGAAGCATGATCATACCAACAACAACACCATCAACTTCAGCAATCAGATTGCCGTACAAAGGATTGTCGTTCATCGCTTCCATCCGTTCACGCATGACATTCAGCGTGGTCGGATAATTCAGTTCGCGCATCAAGGATGTGACAGCTTCCAAATCATTCTTCTCAAAGTTTCGAATCAGCAGTGCAGGCGCAGATAATACGCTTTCGATGCTCATTATACCCTCATGCTTCCCTTCTTCTATGAATTCTGAGTAAACTCTACTTCTATTTTGTAAGTTTATGAAGAAGATTGCAAGTATCGAGCGACATTTTTTTTACATTTGTGTCGGTTTTGTTAAACCTTTGTTAAGCCGTTTTTACAAAAATCGGTATTGTGCTTCAATCAACCCATGGTACGTACCCTGCTTCTGCATAAGCTGGCTGTGATTTCCTTCTTCGATAATCTTACCGTGATCCAGCACAACGATATGATCGGCATGGCGGATCGTTGATAAACGGTGCGCCACGATGAAGGAGGTTCGGCCCTGAAGCAGCACTTTAAGAGCTTCTTGAATTTTCAACTCCGTCTCGGTATCGATACTCGCCGTTGCTTCATCCAGAATCAGAATCCGCGGATCGGCAAGGAGCGCCCTGGCAAAGGACAGCAGCTGCCGCTGACCCATAGACAGCATATTCCCGCGTTCTTCAACCTCGGTATCGTAACCCCCCGGCATCTGAACGATGAATTCATGGGCGCCGACCGCCTTGGCTACATCCTCAATCTCCTCATTGGTCGCATCCAGACGGCCAAACCGGATATTATCGCGAATCGTGCCGGAGAATATAAAGGTATCCTGCAGCACGATGCCAATCTGATTGCGGAGGCTTTCCACCGTCACCGATTGGATATCGTATCCGTCAATCGTTAGCTTACCTTCGGTAATATCATAGAATCGGCTGAGCAGATTAATGATAGTACTCTTGCCTGATCCGGTATGACCGACAAGCGCAATCGACTGGCCTGCCTTTACATTCAGATTGATCCCTTTGAGAGCCTGACGTCCTTTTTCGTATTCGAACACCACATTCTCCAGCTTGATGTCCCCTTTAATCGTTGGCAATTTCTTCGCCCCAGGCTGATCATCAATGCTCGGCTTCTCGTCAATAAACTCAAAAATACGTTCAGAGGAAGCCATGGCGACAAGCAATTGGTTATACATTTGGCCAAGCCGGTTGATCGGCTCCCAGAAGTTTCCGACATATTGGGTGAAGGCAATTAACAGACCGATGGTGAGCTCGCCTTGCTGGATCAACACGGCACCGAGCCAGAACAAGATCAATGAACCGAAACCGCCGGTAATTTCGATAAGAGGCCCAAACCCTTGGTTCATGGCGGACGCTTTATCCCAGGACTTTTTGCTGTCCATGTTCATGTTATCAAAGAACTTCATATTCTCTTCTTCTTGCGTGTAAGCTTGGGTTACGCGGATCCCCTGAATCGATTCATTCAAGTGAGAGTTAATCCGCGAGTTCCGAATCCGTACATCCTGCCATGCACGCCGGATGCGTACACGGAGTTTCGTCGAGATGAAGAACATGATCGGTACCGTGACAATAACAGCAAGACCGAGCTTCCAGTTTATTAACAGAAGAATAACGACAATACCTACTAACTGCACGCAGTCGATGATCAGGTTGACAACCCCGTTGGTAAACAAATCCTGCAGGGAGTTAACATCATTCGTAACCCGGACCAGCACAGATCCAGCCGGACGCTTGTCGAAGAAATTGAAGGATAAGCGCTGAATGTGCTGGAACAGATCTGCTCGCAGGTCATAAATGACCCGCTGACCGATGATATTCGTAAATCTGATACGAAATATTCCTGCAACCCATTGAATGATATACATCGCAAGAACCGCGATTGTAATCTGATACAATAGGGTTAAGCTCGGGTTGCCATCCCTCGGGTCTATGGCCTGGTCGATTGCCAAACTGGTCAAGAACGGAATGGCCAGCTTCGTTATGGTACCGATGACCATCATAAGGCCGATCAACGGGAGAATCTGTTTGGCGTAAGGTTTCATATACGAGATCAGACGCGTCAGCTGCGCCCAGTTAAACGGCTTTTCAATCGCATCGTCGTCCTTGTATACAAAACGTTCATTCGTTTCTTCCGAAGGCTTCCGCGGCCTCGGAATCTTTTGCTTTTGATGCGGTTCAGTATTTACATTGGCGTTCATGCTTGCACCTGCCCTTGCGTGCCTCCTGCTTGAGCTTGCTTCGCAATAAGGTCCGCATATTGTATTTTGTATACATCCTGATAAGGCCCCGGCACTGCAATCAAATCGTTATGCTTGCCGCGCTGCACAACTCTTCCCTCATCCAGAACGAGAATTTCATCCGCATGACGCAAAGAAGAAATCCGGTGAGCGATAATAAATGTCGTTCTGCCGTTCATGACTTCCTGGAAGCCGGACTGAATTTCATGCTCGGTTTCCATATCTACAGCACTGGTGGCATCATCCAGGATCAGGATTTTCGGATCTTTCAGAAGGGCTCGTGCAATCGCAATCCGCTGCTTCTGTCCGCCGGAAAGTCCCATCCCCCGTTCGCCGACAATGGTATCGTAACCATCCTTCATTTCCATAATAAAGTCATGGGCTTTGGCCAGCTTTGCAACACGGATAATTTCTTCCATGCTAACGTCCTTCATGCCGTAAGAAATATTGTTGCGGATGCTGGACGAGAACAAGAAGGTCTCCTGAAAGACCGTGGCAATCTGGCTGCGCAGACTCCGGATCTTTATATCATTAATGTTCATGCCGTCTAGTTTGATGCTGCCCTGATTCACATTGTAGGCATGCATCAAGAGCTGGATAATGGTCGATTTACCAGACCCCGTTCCCCCAAGCAGGCCAATCACGGAGCCGGGACGAGCATCCAGATTAATATCTTTGACGGCCGCCATCTTGTTACCGTAAGCAAAGGTGACATTATCAAATACGACATGACCCTTCACCTCGCTTGGCACCAAATCTACCGCACGCTCACGGTCTTCGACATCGATCGGCTGATTCAGCAGCTCCAATACCCGTTCACCCGATGCCTTGGACTGCGTGTAGTTATTAATGTGAAACCCGATTCCCCAAAGCGGGCCGATTATGTACCAGATCAAAGTAAAGAAAGCTGCCAGTTCCCCTACCGTCATGGAACCTTGGATGACCATCGCTCCGCCGACGGCTAGCAAAATGACGACACTGATATTCGCGAAGAGCTCCATCATCGGGAAGTAACGGGCCCATAGGGAAGAGGCAAATATCTGGTTGGTTTTGTAACGCTCATTCCGTTCGGAGAATTTCTCCACTTCGTGAGGTTCGCGAGCAAAAGACTTTACGGTACGAACACCCGTGATATTCTCCTGAACCGCGGTCGTCAGCGAGCTTAGTGCCAGACGCATCTCCTGGAACGCCGGATGGATCTTGGATTCGAACTTTAGAGCCGCCACAACCAAAAATGGCATCGCTACCAAAGTTACGAGCGTCAATTTCCAGCTAATGGTAAACATCATAATGGAACCGAAAGTCACCATCAATACCAGATTGAGCAGCTGAGCAAAACCGAAGCCGATAAACATTCGAATCGCTTCCAAATCGCCCGTCAGCCGTGACATCAAATCCCCGGTCCGAGCCGTGTCATAGTAACGGAACGATAGAAATTGCAATTTTTCATAGCAGGCGTTTCGTAGCGCATAAGCCAGGTAGTTCCCCAGCCTCCCCCCAAAAAATCCGTGCAAAAACTGCATGAAAGCTTTAAGGATGACCACACCCAGCACAGTGAGTGCCAGCTGCGGTACGATACCGTAATTCTCCAGCTTGATTGCATCGTCAATCAGCACTTTTAACAGATGCGGATAGACAAGTCCTAAAGCGGTTGCAATCGCCAGACACAGCATGGAAAGAAAAAGATAACTTCGTTTCTCCCAAAAGAAGCCCTGCAGTTGCCTGAGAACATTCATGTTTATCCTCCTTTGGATTATTTTCGTTCAGGTTATGTAGCATTTATGAAGTTTATCATCGACCTGAACCCGCGGCAAAGAGGGAAAACCGCCATAAATGAGCCAAAAGGACCTAAAGGGGGCAAATAGTATAACTTATCTTTGTTTCATAATGAAATCATCGGAAATTCTCATTAATACTAGGGGATATAATCACATTGTCAGTCCCTTCAACCATCAGGCTTCATCCACGATTTCCGACTTTTTTGAACATGCTTGAAAAAGGGTAAAATCCTAAGCCGTTTTCACCCCAGTGCGAACGTTGTAACGGATTAAAATATGTCATACCATCCTCTTGACCTTATCCACCCGAACGAGCATAGGAAAAAAGGCGCCCCGCCAGGATGGCATTTGGGACGCCCTTTGATGGAAAAGTATGCGATTGGAGTTTAGACCTGCATAACATCGTTATTCGTATGGAAGCTTCAGACTCCAACATCTACACCTTTCGTTGTGTGCACATGTTATGGCATAAGATCCGCCATTACCGAGCCGCCTGAATCATAGCTTCCAGCTCATTCGCCAGCTTACTCCACAACAACGGAGACTGACCGTCCTGCAGCGAACCGAGGATGGCAGCCATGGATTCCTTCAGCTGTTCCTCCAACACCGATACATGATGCTGCAATGAACGTACACTCATCCGAACATAGTGGTCCGTCAGCTGCTCTTCCCGAATGCTCACCACACTCGCCACGGCTTCCTTCACCTTCGGCTCTGCCGCTTCTCGAAGCTTGGAGCTTCCGCTGCCCTCAAAGAAATGCTTCGGGTTCTTAAATGTCGACCAGAAGGCCAACCAATCCCCTTGTATTTGCAATTCCGTTTCTTCCAGCTCCGGCGATGACCAGTCCTTATCCCGCCGGATGGCAAGGGACAAGCCCTCGGCCATACCGTTGATATCCGCTGCTGCTTTAAGCGCTGCGTCTTCGGTTAATTTGCGGCCGGCCATCTCTAATCGAAGCGTTGTTGCCCATAACTCCTGATCCAGCTCCGTGGACATCGTCCGCATCAAATCACGCCCGCAAGCCGCAAAGGCCGATTTCAGGTGACCTGCGTCCTCCCGAAGCACGGAAGGATTAAACGACTCCTGAAAGAAACGGTTCATGGCATAATCCAGCCGCTGCCGTACATGAAACAGCAGCTCGCTGCTTTCCTGCGCGATATCACGGGACATGTTAATCTCCGTTAAAGCCGCAAGACGGGATAGGGCTCGTTTGTGAACCTCTTCCAGCTCCACGATTTTACGCTCACGCGTGGTCTCATCCTGGGCTGCCATATCGGCCCAAGCTCTGATTCGATCCCTCACCGAAGCCAGTTCATCATAACCGGCGCGCTCTGAAAGCCTTGGCAGCTCTTCAACCGCAAAACGGCTAAGCGCATCTTCGAATACCGGGAACCCCGATTCCTGCAATTTCGCTTCATCCCCATACAGCTTACTATCCAGCGCTGCCAAACTGGAAACAGGGAAGATATGCGGGCTGCCTACCCCGCTGGACGTCAGGTTGGTACGAACATGCTTCACCACCTCATCCAGTTCCTCTTCGGATTGTGCAAGATCTGCGGCATTGACGATAAAAAACATTTTATCCAGCGCAAAGCTGTCTTTAACCCTGCCCAGCTGGGACAGGAATTGCCGATCCGCTTTGGAGAAAGCATGGTTGTAATACGTTACGTATACGATAGCGTCCGCATTTTTAATATAATTGAACGTTACGCCGGTGTGCCGGGCATGAAGGGAATCGGCTCCAGGCGTATCCACCAGCACGATCCCCTGCTCTGTCATCGGACAGCTGTAATACAGATCTATCCCGTCAACAAAACAGGATTTGGTTTCGTCGGCCACATAGCCCCGATATTCCGCCAGCTCTACGGTTTCTGTCATACCCAGTTTGGTCTCCATCATGTCAAAGCCGGCTGCCGCAGCCTTCAGAAACCCATAATGCGGCAATCCTGCCGGATGAATACCGGCCGGATTCAATGCTTCTGCCGCGCTTCGCCAATTGCTCGGAGTTGGTTCTTGGAGACCCAGCACGCTGAAGGAGTACTTCAAATCGTCCCACCACATCTCGCGGCTCTTCATGCGCACGTCTGCGGTACCATGGGTTTTCCCTTCTGCCGGTGCCACAATCCGGTTCACCGCCGCCGTTGTCGGGTGCGGTGATACCGGCAATACCGACTCGCCAAGCAGAGCATTGGCGAAGGAGGACTTCCCGGCGCTGAACGCGCCGAACAGCGCCAAAGTGAACGAGCCGCCCGCAAGCGCATCCGCGCGGGCGGTTATATCCCGCGCGGCCGATGCCAGCGCGGGATGCGGCGCCAGCAGCGCGGCCGCCGCGCGCAGCTCGGCTGCCGCGGCATCCAGCCGCTGGCGCCGCTGCGGTGCCGCCGCCTGCGTCCCGGCGGCGCGGGGCGCCGTGCGCCCGTGCCCCGGCTGCGCCGCCGGGGCACCGCCCTGGGCAGCCGCTGGCGCGGGCTGCCCTTCCGGCTCCCTCACCTCCGGCAGGAGGCCGGGAGTGAGGGAGGTGCGCGGCGGGAGCAGCTGCGCCAGCTCGGCCGCACGGGCGGCTTCCGCCTGCTGCAGGGCTGCATAGCTGGCGGAAGCCGCAGATTGCGCCAGGAGCTCGGCACCCTGGCGCTCCAGGTCCTGCAGACGGACGGCCGCAGCGTCCGTCAATACCGCCTTCAGCCGGTCGGCCAGCACCAACACGGCCCTGCGGTAGCTGCCCTTGATTTCCTCGGCCAGCTCCCGGTTATAGTTCAGTACGTATTCGCCGGACACCGTCGCTTCCGGATTCACGATCCGCGTAATCATATCCTCCCGCACACCGGGAAGCTCAGCGTCCATCAGGCTCTCCCATTCGGTATTCCACTCCGTATGCTGTTCCACGCTTTTACGGAACAGCGAACGCAGATGCCAATCGATCTGCGATGCGGTCTGTTCCTCCAATCGATGATAGAAAGCCTCGAGACGGCGCCGACGCTCCTCTTCCGTCTTGCCGCCTGTGAACAGAAACCCGACTTTAAAACCGCTTTTGCGGCTTTCCAGAAAAGCCAGACTTAAATCCCGAACATCCGCCGGCGTCAGATTGGCGTTTGCCAGAAGGGCATCCGCTTCTTTGCGCAGCTCCGAGCGAACGGTCTCTGGCATCAGCTGGACGGTTCTTTTTTGATCCTCCAGCTCCTGCAGCCGCGCTTTCATCGCCGCTGCGGCCTCCTCGCCGCCCATTTCCTCCAGCAGCCGCTCCTTCTCTTCCTGATGGCTTCTGGTATAGGCCTCTACATGCTGATCGGCAGCATGACGAATGGAGCAGGATACGCTGTAGCGCAGCAACGGTTCCTTATGAGATATCAGTTCACCGATCAAGGACTTTAGAAGCCCCCATTGATTATAGGGATGATCCTGAGCTTTAAGCGAAGTGCATAGCAGCCCCTTATACGTGATCTTCCACTGGGCGAACGCCTTCTTCACGTCATTCAGATAAGCAGAAAGCGTCAACTCGTCATCACGATGCTTGTCGATCTGATTGACGATCAGATACAGCGGTTTGCCCCAATCGGACAAACTCTTGGCAAACATCAGATTACTCTCGGACTGCACATGATTATAATCCATGACGTAAAAAACGATGTCAGCCATATGGAGGGCAGAATGCGTGGCAAGCCGGTGCCCGTCATCCGTTGAGTCAACCCCGGGGGTATCCATCAAGACGCCATCTTCGCCAAGCAGCGGCACATCATCCCACACTTCAATCGCGGAATACTCCCGGCCCTCCTTGCAGTATTCGGCAAGTTCGTCGATTGTTACCGTCAAAGGCTCTCCAGGCTCCGCAGCAGATCGGTGAATCAACGCCCGCGGCTCACCGCTTCGGATTGTAACCACATTCGCACTTGTCGGTACCGGACCCGAGGGCAGTACCTTTTTGCCGCAAAGCGCATTAATCATGCTCGACTTCCCTGCGGAAAAATGTCCGCAGAAGGCCAGCGTCAGCTCACCACCTGTACCCTTGCGTATTAAATCCTCCGTCAAAGCGGAGGAAGATTCGTCATTCCACTCCACAAAACGGTCCCGAACTCTGGTTAGTTCCGTAACACTGTATCCGATTTCATGCTCAGCCATCAACTTCAATGTCATTTCTCGCTCCTGTCCATTGATCTCTCAATTTCTGACACATTCTATTCACATCATTTTATTTTATCACCGCTTGCACTGTAAAGGAATCATTGCATTTCATTTTCGGCCGTTGTCTTGATATAACAGTCCTTTATCTATGCAAAATGGCAGGTCAAGGAAGTGATCTTCCTTGCCTGCCATGGGTCCAAACCTTCTTAATGCCGGCACATACAGGAGGAATGAGGTGAAAGTACACACTCGATCACCCTGAAGAACCAGGTTTATCTCATATTTTAAAACATCAAATTTGAAGAACTTAAGATACAACGGTGTTTTCTTCTGCCGGAATTAAAATTTCAAAGACATTTCCGTGCTGCAGAATGGTTAACCCGCGTGATTTATCGCGCATGACCACCACTTCAGGCTTCTGCGACATACGCTCCAGATAATGCTCGGGAGCATCCCCGGAATGACTGAACGTCACGCCTTCGACTTCTTGCTCTTCATTCTCACTCAGCTGGCTTTGGCTCTCCACCACATGTTCAAAAATATCTGAGAACAATTCAAAATTGTCGGTGTAAACAGAGATGCATTTCATGTGTAATCCCATCCTCTTTTAAATTTAGCTCATGCCGATCCAGGATACCGTCTCTTTTACCTCGCGAAAAACCGACTTTTGATCACTGTTGTTTCCAGATTTCCATTCACCCATGCGGCTAAAGATAGAAATCCGGAGACAAAGGCAAGCATTGCGCTTGCTTGCAATTATGTCCATTTCGCTAGCTATTCATTAAAGTACCGTGTTCCCAACGAATCAGATGAACCTCTTTTTTGTCTATTTCTTGCTGTTTTACAGTTGTTCCTTATTCTTCCTGACTGCTAAGGTTTTCATACGTTTCTTTCCTTCACGGCAAACATCCAGCAATGGGCATACCGGGCATTGCGGATTTTGAGCCTTGCAGTGATACCGTCCGAAAAAAATGATCCGATGATGGGTCAGCGTCCATTCTTCACGCGGTACCCGCTTCATCAGCTTTTTCTCCACTTCCAGCACGGAATCTTTCCAGGCGGCCAGTCCAAGTCGCTTGGAAACCCGCTCCACATGCGTGTCTACCGCGATGGCAGGCACACCAAAGGCATTGGAAACGACGACATTGGCTGTCTTACGTCCAACCCCAGGTAATTTGACCAGCTCATCATGAGCTTCCGGTACCTCACCGCCATACTGTTCGATCAGAATCCTGCACAAATTCTGAATATGTTTGGCCTTATTCCGGTATAATCCGATCCGCCTAATATCCTGCTCAAGTTCCTCGATCGGTACCGATACATAATCCAGAGGCGTTTTGTATTTCTGAAACAGATCCTTTGTCACTTTATTAACCGTTTCATCCGTGCACTGGGCGGACAGCAGCACGGCGATGGTCAGCTCAAACGCATTGCTGTGATGCAGTTCGCAATGTGCATCCGGAAACATGCTCTCCATCGTGTCCAAAATATGCCGTACCGTTGCCGCATTCATATGATTTCCCTCCCGCAAAAAAAAATCTTGATGCGGAAATCCCCGCATCAAGACGGTGTTTCTCGAGCAATCCCAGGTCGATAATTTACTGTTTTACGATCTCAACAACGACACCGTTGTTTAAGTACAGTACAATATTATCATTTTCCTTAAGGGATTGCACGGACAAAGTAGTGTCACCTTGATGAACAAATACTTTATCCGATAATACATACCGGAAATTATCGTTAATCGATTTGCGTTTTACTTGAATTTCCGTATTGCTTGCCTGCCAGAATGCACGTTCAACCTTCTCCAGAACCTGGATAATGGTAACGCCCTGAATGTCTTTTCGAATCTCTACGCGATCTCCTGAGGTCAATGCGCTTAAATTCGAAGCCGTTGAACCATTCTTAACGACTTTAACTCCGCCGCTTACACCTAACGTCTGGCTATTGCCTGAATAATCCTTCGTGGTCAATGCATTTGCGGAAGCATCAACGCTTGTCACTTCGCCAAGCGTCAATTTAACTTCAGCTACCGCTACAGGCGTTAAGCCTTGGAACGTTATATTAACGAGTGCTCCCGGACGCAAATCAGCGAGCAGAATTGCTTGTCCGGTTTCGCCGGTCAATATGGATTTATCGGTATAAATATCGCTTGTGGAGCCGTTTGCTTTCACTCGAATACGGTTCCTTGTGGGTTCCGTTGAAACAACCTCAAATTGTGCGGAAGTTTTGAGTTTTAAGCTCTGTAAGTAATCCTGATTGTTCGACAGCTGGGCTAACACTTCGTCACCAATCCGCAAATCTGCCAGGGATGCGCCTGATCTGCCGAAGATTTCCACAATCGGACTATTGTAGTAAGAGATTTCTTCCGCTTTACCGTTAGCGGTCATAATCGAAATCACTTGCTTGGATGTGTTAATGCTGTTAATTTTACCTTCTACTTTGTATACCACTTCTAATGAGAGTACGCGGGTACCAATCAGGGAGACACTTACCTTGCGTCCCGAGACAAGCAGTGGTCCAACTTTATCCAGCGTGGTTCCGTAGCTCGAGTCCAGCTTCGTCTTGTCATCCAAGACGATTACACGAGGCTGGTTGTTCGCATCCTTGACGGTCAGCCAGTGCGTCTTCCCGTCGTAATTTACGACGGTAACGGCATCCAACTGCTCGATTTGACGACCCGTTACTTCGATTTTCGAAATTTTTTCCTCAGCGTTAATGGTCAGTGTTACCTGGTCACCGGATACGGCATCAGCGAGTAAATCGGACAGAACAGGTTTAGCCACGCCGTTAATAAAGATTTCCGGCTTCTCTGCCAGATACTTCGTTTCGAGCTGTGTACTTCCACTTCGCTTGTATGTGATGGTCTTCCCGTTCTCTTCAATGGAATAAAGCATTGCCTGCACGGTACGATCGACGCTTTGCGTAACTTCCATCGTCTGCAGAACGCTGTTTTCTACCGAAAAGTTCACGGTGTAGCCGCTCTTCAATTCAGCCGGAGCCAAAATCTGATTCTGATATCGAATGACGGTGGCATCATCCCACGTGTACGTATCCTCATAACCGGTGCTATCCTTAAGGGTTACTCTTTTGTTTACCGTATCCACGTTCTGAACGACGCCTGCTCCCGTCTTGTTAACCAAGCCGCTCTTCACCCGGATTGACACGATTTTCTTCTGCGGGCTGTACGTTTCGCGTTCAATCGTAAGCAGACTGCCGGCAGCAAGCGTCTTCGGATCGATCTTGGTTCCGTTCTGATCCAGGAACACCGTGCTTGGCTCGTAACTCAACTCTTCAAAGGTGCTGCCAGTATCCAACCAAATGACGTTGTTCGGCGACAAACGTGCATATGTGCGGTCAAGCCGCTCCACTTGCTGGGTCGAATCCGTAATTTCTACGTAAGCAGCCGTTCCGTTATTCACGATGACCACTGCTTGTGTGTAAGGATTGATCTCCGAGAATTGCAATCTCTTCTCCGAATCCGAGGTGAAATACGCTGTCGAATTATCCAGCTTGAATGAATTCAGCTTGCCATCGGCATAAAGCTCCAGCTTGCCGTTCTCGATCGAAGCGATAGAACCTTTGTATTGGTTCTCGTAATTTGTGGTAATGTAGGCCTGGGCACGGCTGAGGAACGTTGCAAGCTGGGCACGGGTAACGGCCCCTTGCGGATCGAACTTGTTGCCGTTCAAGCCTTTTGCAAGACCTAACTCAACGGCTACATTGACATATCCCAGACGATCCGGGGATATCTTGGCGTTATCCGCAAAGCCTGTCGCTTTATTTTTAGCTGCATCAGCCTCCGCCGTACGTCCAATGGAACGGACAAGGACTTCGGTTATCCATTCCCGGGATGCTTTCTGCGCGCCCCAAATGACTTTCTCGTCCGTATATCCGGATTCTTTTTGCTTGTCGAGCAGGTTTTGCTGAAAAGCCAGTTCAACATACTTCGTAAAATAATCATTCACTTTAATATTTGTCGGTAATGTCGCAGCGCCGTTGCTTAATTGATCCTGCATGCTTAAGAACCGGATCGCCATCGTTACGGCTTCCTGCTGCGTTACGGGATCGTTCGGACGAAACTTTCCGTTATTCCCGGTCACGATCCCCTGTGCTGCTAACTGATAAATATACTTTTCTCCCCAATATCCGGCATTAACGTCACTGAATGCGTTTATGGCCGTTTGGGATGCATTTGCCGTTGTCGCATTTGACGCTTCTTCATCTGCCGAGACGATCGAAGCCCCGCCTCCGAATGCTATAAGTCCGGCCATGACGGCGGAGACCACTTTTTTGGAATGAACATGTTTGCTGTGTCTAAGTACCATTTTCTTTCCCCTCTCAATAACTACTGCTTCATCATATACTAATATTCGACAGCAGATCGTGATCTCCTTCAACCATCATTACCGAGTCATCGGATTTTCCAAATCGACATGACCCATTAACGATTCGGTCTGCTGACCATCCACCAGAATTTGAAGTGATTTCACTTCGTCAAACTGGAAAAAGGTTTTTTTGATCGCATCGATGGCAAACGACTCGCCGCCTGCACCCAGGTTAGCTTCGTCCGGAACCGTCACATCGAGCGTCAGAGCTCCGTTTTCAAATTTCAACGAATTCAGTCCGATCTTCTCCCACAGGGGAACCATATCGGCCTTATCGCTCTTTTGCAATGCTTGATAGGCCGCTTCGTATTTTTCTTGATCTTCCTTATACGAAATTTCGGCCGTACCTTCTACCAGCTCCATCAAATCTGGATCCGTGTAATAGGCTTTGATGCTCTCTGTTTTTGCTTCCGGCGTTGTCACTTCGCTGCCGCTGCCCGTAGACGATCCGCCTGATCCGTTCGACGCTCCACTATGATCCTGTCCTGTCTGATTATCGGGTGCAGGCGTTATTTGCTCCGGTGTATCGTTTGGAGCTGCTCCGGGTTTCTGTCCGCAACCGGCACCAATCAGCATTACGGCTGCCAATAGGCCAGCCGACCATATTTTTTTATTCAAAAGTAGCCACCTCCTGCAATCACGATCTCGTTAATCAACCTTCAAATAATTTTTGATGCCTCTGACAATGGCCTCGGCTACCCGATCCTGCGTTGCCGGATCAAATAGCTTGCTCTCATCGGTCTTGTTGCTCAGGAACCCGACTTCCAGCAGAGCGCCAGGCATTTTGGTCTCGCGAATGACATGGAAATTGCCGTATCTCACTCCGCGATCCTTTAAGCCCATAGCCTTTACGATCTCTTTATGGAGTGCATTCGCCAGCGCTTTGTCAGATTCATGGTAGTAATAGGTTTCGGTTCCGCTTGCAGTGGAAGGGCCGCTATTAGCATGTATCGATATGAAAACATCAGCCTTCAGATCATTCGCAATTTTTGCGCGATCCTTCAGCTCGAGGAAAGTATCGTTACTGCGAGTCAAAACGACTTCGATATTTTGTTCTTTGGCCAACAATTTCTCAACTTTCAGCGCCATTGCGAGGTTGAAATCCTTCTCCCTCTTCTTCGTTACCCCGATTGCTCCCGGATCGTGGTCTCCATGACCCGCATCTATGACCACAAGCTTCTTCCCGCCTGTACCAGGTGTAGGGTTGGAGCCCGTATTCAAATCCACAATGAATAGGCCCGATCCGTTCTCAAGGCCTGAAACGGTGTAATTTTTGCCATAGTTGAGATCAATGACAATGCGCACGGTCATCGGGTTGCTGTTGTACAAGGAATAACGTACGGATTTGACATCCGGATATCCCGTTACGTCCATCTGACCGGTCTTCATCACGTCATCAAAGCTGGCATTGCTGCTGAACGTATCCGAGAAATTCGTGTTCACCATATCGATGACGATACGGTCCGGATTGCTAAGCTTTGATACATTCGGCTTGGCATTGCCCGTAACGGCGACCATCAGCCTGTTTTCGCTGAAACTGATGCCGTCCACAGTCGACGTAGTTACGCCAGGCTCTTCACTAGGGTTACTCCCGTCGTAGGACGAGGTCAGATAGACGGACTTCTGCGCGTTATCCCATCTTACTTGAAGGCCCATCTGCTCACTTACAAACCGGATGGGAACCAGTGTTGTTCCACCGCGTAGAACAGGTGCCTTGGTCATTTGTACGCGCTGACCGTTGATGTCAGCTTGCTGACTTCCAATCACCATCGTTACTGTCTGCGAGCCGTCTTGGACAGTTACCGTCTTGGTCGCCTTGTTCCAGTACACGTCAAATCCCAGATTCTCGGATATGACACGGATCGGAACCATGACGGTGCCGTTATTGTTCTCGACCTTCACGCCAGATGACAGATTGATTTGTTGACCATCCAGGTAAATCTTTGCGCTGTACGAACTCGCATCCGCCATTTTAGGAAACGCAATCATAATGACAACCAGAAACATTAAAAAACCGAACTTCTTCATCCTTCACCCCTACCATCCTATTATTTTGCCACAGATTGGCGTTTCTGCACTCAGCCTGTCCGACATTACCTGACAACCTATAGACGCAAAGTCACGATGAAAGTTGCGAAATTGTTCCCTTTTTACCAAAAAAACACCTATTTCAAAAACTGAAATAGGTGTTTGGTCCTTCATTTGAATTTCGTTAATAGTACCTTATAACTACTTCCGAGTCATTGGATGCTCCAGCTCAACATGTCCCATTAAACTTTCGATCTGATTACCATCTACTAGCAATTCCAGAGACTGCACCTCATCGAACTGGAAGAAGGTTTTCTGCAAGGCATCAATCGCAAACATTTCCCCTCCGGATCCGAGGTTGGCTTCGGCTGGTTTGGTGATATCCAGCGTCAAAGCTCCTTTATCAAACTTAAGTGACTTCAGCGTAATCTTATCCGACCATAGTGGACTTAGTTCGGCATCACTGCTCGTTTGAAGTCCTTCAAAGGCTTTCTTATATTTATCTTCTTCACCCGAGTACGTGATCTCTTTGCTTGCCTCTTTCAGATCGATCATCTCAGGGTCCGTATAATAGAGTTTAATATTGGCCTTCTTCGCTTGGTCCTCCGTTGCATTCACATCCTTTGTATCCACAGGGGTCCCAGTGCTTTCACCGGTTGTGCTCTGCGGTGGTGTGCTTGTTCCCTCGCCCGCGTTTACAGGTATTGCTTCATCTTCCTTATGATCATCAGCCGCCGTTTCTTCCGGATTATCTTGCGGCGTTTGTACTTCTTCTGTTGCGGTCTCCGGATTTGTCTCGGCAGGGGCTGCAGTCGGCTTCTGTCCACAGCCGGCACTAAATGCAAGCAGCAGCGCCAGCAATCCTGTCATCCAATATTTTTTGTTCATGACTTTCGTCCCCCTCTAAGTTCATCAAATCTTGTACACATTATTGTACTTGAAGATATTCTTTAATACCCGCTACAATACCTTGTGCAACACGATTCTGGAAATCGTCTTCAAACAACTGGGCTTCGTCACCCTTGTTGCTTAAAAAGCCAATCTCGAGCAGGACAGCCGGCATCGTCGTTTCTCTCGTCACATGAAGACTGCTATATTTGACTCCCCGATCCATGAGTTCAGTCGCCTTGACAAGATGTTTATGCATCACGTTCGCCAAAGGTTTGCTGGCATCTCTCGTGAAGTAAGTCTCTGTGCCGTGCGGACTGCTGGAATTGTTGCTGTTTCCGTGAATCGATACAAATATATCGGCCTTTATGGAATTCGCCACTTTCACGCGATCGCTAAGACCCAGCGTTGAATCGTCGCTCCGCGTCATCACAACATTAATGTTCTTTTCTTTTCTCAGCAAGGCTTCCACTTTCAAAGCAATATTAAGATTAAGAACCTTCTCTTGATTACCGTTTGCGCTGATCGCGCCCGGCTGACTGCCGCCGTGACCGGCATCAATAACAACCGTCTTCTTGCCGTTGCCGGTCACCGGGGGAACGGGCGGTACGAGGATTTCTCCCTCTGCGTTCAGGTCAACAATAATGAGCCCCGCTTCTTGGGTTACTCCATAATTTGTAGGTCCTGTCAGGTCGATGACAATACGCACAGTTGACGGATTGTCACTGAACACGGCATATCGTACTTTCATAACATCGGGATAATCCGTGATTTCCATCTCGCCGCCGCTTTGCGGATTCACAGCATGTCCAGCCAGGAATGCAGAAGAGAATACGGTATCGGGAAGATCGATAACAATCCGATCGGGTCCTGTCACTTTAAAGACATTTGGCGTAACCGCACCTTCTGTAGCAATCATCAACCGGTTGTCGCTAAAGCTGAGCCCCGTCATGGCTGCCTGGTTCCCTGTTTCGACAGGCGGAGGTGTTTGACTGCCCGGATTGTTTCCGGCACCTGGATCGACCTCTCCTTCAGAGACCGGTGGTAGGGAGCTGGAGAGGAACACTGCCTTCGTCTGGTTGTCCCATTTCACATCAAGCCCCATCTGTTCACTAACAAACCGAAGCGGCACAAGCGTGCTCTTCCCATTCAAGACAGGTGGTAAATTCAGATCAACCTGAGCACCATTCAATTCTGCCTGATGGCTGCCGACCACCATGCGGACCGTCTTCTCGCTGTTCTCAACGGTAACGGTTTGGCTGGCCTTCTCCCAACCTACCTTGAAGCCGAGATTCTCGGATACCACGCGGATCGGAATCATCACGTTACCTTTCATGTTGGCTACCTGGACGCCCGAAGACAAATTCAATGGTTCCCCGTCAAGAAAAATGGCCGCATTTGAAGAACTGGCTTCACCACTTTTCGGAAACGCCAGCAAGAAGACTATCAACATCATTACAAACCCTAACTTCTTCATGAATCCACCTCGATCATCCCATGATTAAATTTGAAAAGCAAATCTAGCAATAAAACTAAAAATATGTAAATCAGCACATTCCCGACAGACGCTGCCGGACAAATACTGACATAAAACAATGATTCCTCTTGGCTGCCGCTGCATATTAATTCCATAATACCAAAAAAAACTTCCATTTCCTACACAGGAAATGGAAGTTTAATAATCTTGTAACCTTTTGCAGTGGAATTGCGAGATTAAGCGAACAGACGCTCCCCATGCTTCTTCTCGTATGCATCGATTGCACTTTCATGCTGCAGCGTCAAACCGATGTCATCCAGCCCTTGAAGCAGGAATTGACGGCGGTGCTCGTCAAGATCAAAGTCAATATGGAGTCCTTGATCATCCGTTATCGTTTTGCTCTCCAGATCGACGTTCAGCTTATATCCTTCATTACCTTCTGTGCGCTGGAACAATTCTTCCACCTGCTCCTCCGACAGTTTGATCGGAAGAATCCCGTTCTTAAAGCAGTTATTGTAGAAAATGTCAGCAAACGATGGAGCGATGACCACGCGGAATCCGTAATCGAGAATCGCCCAAGGGGCATGCTCACGGGAAGAACCACAGCCAAAGTTGGCACGGGAAATCAGAATGGTCGAGCCTTGGTAACGAGGCTGGTTCAGCGAGAAGGTGTCGATATTGCCTCCCTCTTCATCAAACCGCCACTCGTAAAACAGAAACTGTCCAAATCCTGTACGTTCAATCCGTTTCAAAAACTGTTTCGGAATAATGGCGTCCGTATCTACATTCACCCGGTCTACAGGTGCGACAATACCGTGTAATTTCGTAAATGCTTGCATAAACTTCTCCTCCGTCCTTCTTAGCTCACAACTTCTTCGGCTGCAAAGTTCCAGTCACGTACATCCACAAAGTGTCCTTTAACCGCAGCTGCCGCTGCCATTGCCGGCGACACGAGATGCGTTCTGCCGCCGCGGCCTTGGCGTCCTTCGAAGTTACGATTGGACGTGGATGCGCAGCGTTGTCCCGGCTTCAGTACATCCGGATTCATCGCGAGACACATACTGCAGCCTGCTTCACGCCATTCGAAACCCGCTTCAACAAAAATTTTGTCGAGCCCTTCTTGTTCAGCCTGGATCTTCACTCGGCCTGATCCGGGAACAACGATGGCTGTCACATTGCTGGACACTTTATGGCCCTTCGCTACGGCTGCTGCCGCACGCAAATCTTCAATGCGTCCATTCGTGCAAGAACCGATAAAGACATAATCGATCGGAATTTCGGACATTGGCGTCCCTGGCACAAGCGCCATATACTCCAGCGCTTTCTCCGCTGCCTTGCGCTCATTCTCGGTCTTGAAATCCGCAGGGTTAGGAACCGTCGAGGAAATGTCAGTACCCATACCCGGGCTCGTTCCCCAAGTTACTTGCGGGATCAGAGATTCTACATCGAACTCAACCACCACGTCGAACTCGGCGCCTTCGTCTGTCACAAGCTCTTTCCAAGCGGCTACTGCAGCATCAAAAGCTTCGCCTTGCGGAACATATTGACGTCCGCGCAAGTATTCAAACGTCGTTTCATCCGGAGCGATCATGCCCGCTCTGGCTCCGCCTTCGATGGACATGTTGCACACGGTCATGCGCTCTTCCATCGACAATTCGCGGATCGCTTCACCCGTATACTCAATAACATAACCTGTTGCAAAATCCGTTCCGTATTTCGCAATTACGCCAAGGATCATATCCTTGGCCGTTACGCCCGGATTGCGGCGACCGACAAAGCGCACTTCCATGGTCTTTGCTTTGGCCTGCTGCAAACATTGGGTTGCCAGAACATGCTCAACCTCGCTTGTTCCGATACCGAACGCAAGGGCGCCGAATGCACCGTGTGTGGATGTATGGCTGTCGCCGCATACAATCGTTTTGCCCGGATGCGTTAAGCCAAGTTCCGGCCCCATGACGTGCACAACGCCTTGATCAATCGTATCGAGATCATACAGGGTAACGCCAAAATCCTGACAGTTCTTGGTCAGTGTATCGATTTGCTGCTTCGAAATCGGATCCGTAATATTAAAACGGTCTTTCGTTGGAACGTTGTGATCCATCGTTGCGAAGGTCAGTTCAGGACGGCGTACTTTACGGCCGCTAAGACGCAAACCCTCAAATGCTTGCGGTGAAGTTACCTCGTGAACCAAATGCAGGTCAATGTACAAAATACCCGGCTTGCCTTCCTCTTGATGAATAACGTGGTTATCCCAAATTTTTTCGAACATTGTCTTCTTACTCATCATCATCACCCCATTGTTCTTTACGTCCATGAGAAGATAATTGCTTGTTATCTTCTTTAAATATAAGGAAGATCTACAACGCATCATCTTTACGTTGATAGTAATATATCATTTCCTTCTTCATTGTTCCAAGATATAATATCTATAAAAGTAATAGGATTCAGCTATAACGGAGTGATGCTTAAATGGAACTGAGACAACTGCAATATACGCTGCAAATCGCGGCGGATAAAAATTTTTCCCGAGCCGCGGAGAAGCTTCATATCGCCCAGCCTTCCTTGAGCCAGCAGCTCTCCAAGCTGGAGAAAGAGCTCGGCGTGCTGCTGTTCCAGCGCAATACGAGCAACGTTGAGCTTACCCATGCCGGAGCCAGCTTCGTCGAGCATGCCCAGAAGATCATGGACGCCGTCGAGCAGCTGAAGCAGGAGATGTCGGACATCTCCCAGCTTCGAAAGGGTAAGGTCGTAGTCGGCAGCATGCCGATTACAGGTTCTCACCTGCTGCCACGGGTTTTGCCTGCCTTTAAAAAGGGATATCCGGATATTGAGATCACCCTGTTGGAAGACTCCTCCATGAACCTGGAGAAGCTGACGGCCAGCGGCAAGGCCGATCTTAGCCTCCTGGCGCTGCCGCTGTCCGAGCCGTCGCTGTCCTGGATTCCCATCGGTGAGGAAATGATCGACTTGGCTGTTCCTCCGCAGCACCCGCTTGCGCTGCGGGCAGCCTCCGATCCCGTACGGCCCATCACAATCGATGAAATCCGGAACGAAGCGTTTGTTGTCCTCAAAAAAGGACAGGGCTTCCGGAAGCTCACCTTTGATATATGTCGGGAGGCAGGCTTTGAACCGAACGTTGTATTCGAGAGCAGCAACATCGAGACGCTCCAATCGCTGGTCGCAACCGGAATGGGCATAACGCTGGTGCCTCGTTTTATCGCCCGTGCGAAACGCAGCGAGTTTATTCCTGTCTACTTGCCGCTCGCTGATCCCGTTCCGAGCCGCACGCTGGTTGTGGCTTACCGAAACGGCCGCTATTTGTCCAAAGCGGCGGATGCGTTCATCGACACTTTTAAGCAGGTCATGGACAAGCTGGTTGTGGAGAGCGTTCAGGACTAGTGCACGCTGCCCCATGAATAAAGAGAAGAAGCTCAGCCAAGGTCAACGAACAAGACCAAGCTGAGCTTCTTCTCAACGTGAAATTATAGCACTCCCATTTCGTTTTAAACGGAGTTTTATTTGCGCAAATTATGCTGGTCAATCAATCGGTTCTGTTCATCCGCAGTACGGGACTGATCTTGAATCGACTCGTTCTTTCCGTTGCCGCCCCCGGCAACGTTTTCCACAAAGTTGCGGAACTGTTGTTTCTGCTCTTCTTCCTGCTCATGGTTTTGGCTGTCGAATTGGTTGTTGTCTGCCATCATTCAAAGCCTCCTCTCAGACGGATTACCCATAGTATACCCGCCTCTGCCCAGATGAAACTTCATTTTTTAGAGGAGTTTAACCATCATCACTTTTATTGAAAATACAAATTCGGACGGCGGTCTTCAAAAACCGGAATGCGTCCTCTCACTTCATCCGTAAGACCGCAATCCAGCGTACCGGTCAGGATCATTTCCTGCTCATCCCCTTCGGCAATGACCTCCCCCCATGGATCGATGATCATGGAGTGGCCGAAAAAGCCCGTTTCTCCGCTGGTTCCAACTCGATTACACGCAACGACATACATTTGGTTCTCGATCGCTCTGGCCATGAGCAGCGTTCTCCAATGATGCAGTCGCGGATGCGGCCACTCCGCTGGCACAAACAGCACTTGAGCGCCGCCGAGTGCGAGGGTGCGGGACAGCTCGGGGAACCGTATATCGTAACAGATCGACGCGCCCGCTTTTAATTGTTCCAGCTCAAAGGTTACGGGCTGCTGCCCAGCTTGCAGAAACTTCTCTTCATCCATCAGGCGGAACAGGTGAATTTTGGAATATTTGGCGATCTGCTCCCCGCTCCGGTTAAATACATACATGCTGTTATAAATCCGATCTTCGATTCGTTCGGCTACAGACCCGCCTACGACTTGAATACGATGTTTTCGTGCAAATTCGCTCAGCATGCGAGAGGTTTCCTGTCCCATGGGATCGGCAAGCTCTTGAATTCGGTCCAGCGCATACCCCGTATTCCACATTTCCGGCAGCACGATGACGTCCGGCTTCCTATCAGCCGCTGCGGCCTGCTCCATCATGCCGAGCATTTTACTCATATTGGCCTTTACGTTTCCTATTTCAATATCGGCTTGGATAAGTGCGATATTCAATTGAGCCTTTGCTTCTCCAGTCATCTTGCAGCCTCCTGTTATTCCGGTTGAATCCAGCACCAGCGCCGATGTAATCATGAAATCCATGATCGGGCTCTTTTTCAGGAATTCATCCGTTCTCTATATGTCATCATCATAGCCTCCCCCGCCCTGTTGCTGCAACACCCAAGCACCATTTCCCTCTATACACCCCTGATAAATCGTGTTAAATTAATCCTAATTGTTTTCAATATCAGCTGTATTCGAGCGTAATTAGATAACGGAGTGATGAAACTGCAATGAACAACAAATTAAACGAATTCCAAATAGAGCCGGCCGAGATGATGTCCCAGCTGCCCACGCAATTTTTCGCGACCTTGGTCTCCAAGGTAAACCGCCAAGTGGCGCAGGGACATGATGTGATCAATCTCGGACAGGGAAATCCCGATCAGCCCACACCGCCTCATATCGTATCCAGCTTGAAGGAAGCGGCCGACAATCCGCAGTTTCACAAATATTCGCCTTTTACCGGCTTTTCCTTTCTTAAAGAAGCCATTGCGCATCGATATAAGGAAGACTACAACGTGGATCTGGATCCGGAGACGGAGGTAGCGATTCTGTTTGGAGGAAAAACAGGGCTTGTACAGCTTCCGCAAGTGCTTCTGAATCCGGGCGATGTATGTCTTGTCCCGGACCCCGGTTATCCGGATTACTGGTCAGGCGTTGCACTGGCCCGTGCCCAGATGAAATTCATGCCGTTAACCGCTGCGAACCGGTTTCTTCCCGACTATGGCGCGATCACACCAGCAGACAGAGAAAAAGCGAAGCTGATGTTCTTAAATTACCCGAATAATCCGACATCCGCCGTCGCTCCCCTGTCCTTCTACGAGGATACGGTAGCATTCGCCGCCGAACACGGGATCGTTGTAGCCAGCGATTTTGCTTATGGAGCGATCGGGTTTGATGGAGATCGTCCAGTCAGCTTTTTGCAGGCAGAAGGAGCCAAAGAAGTTGGCGTGGAATTTTACACGCTCTCCAAAACCTATAATATGGCCGGATGGCGCGTTGGCTTTGCCCTGGGGAACAAAAAAATCATCTCGCTGATCAATATGCTGCAGGACCACATCTATGTCAGCCTGTTCGGCGGCATTCAGGCAGCAGCGGCCACGGCTCTCACCTCGCCGCAAGACTGCGTTGAGGAGTTGGTGGCACGCTACCAATCGAGAAGGGATGCCTTCTATGGCGCCCTGTCCGAAATCGGCTGGGAAGCTCAAAAACCGGCTGGCTCCTTTTTCAGCTGGCTGCCGGTACCGAAGGGCTTTACTTCGGTATCCTTTGCCGATCTGCTGCTTGAGGAGGCCAAGGTCGCGGTTGCGCCTGGTGTCGGCTTTGGCGATCACGGCGAAGGATATGTCCGCGTCGGCCTGTTAAGCAGCGAAGAGCGAATGCAGGAAGCCGCCTACCGAATCGGCAAGCTGAACCTGTTCGGTTAACCTTTTTCCTTTTGAAAAAACAAAAACGATGTGCTATTCTTGCAATAACAATTGAATGCAGTTTTCAAAAACGCAATGACGGGACCAGTACGAAAGCATATGGCACGATGACCAGAGAGCGAATTCCATGGGCTGAAAGAATTTGCCGTGACCCCCTTTCCGAAACCTACCCCCGAGCGGCCTGGCTTGCCAGGACAGTGCCTTCTGTTACAGGGTTAAAGCCGGATGAGCTGCGCTCATCAACAAAGGTGGTACCGCGGAAGTCAAACTTTCGTCCTTTTTCATACAGGACGAAAGTTTTTTTGTTTTCAGGAAATGGATTCGTTACAGCTATACCTACCCATCATAAATACAAGGAAGTGATCACGATGCTATCGCGCATCGTCGTAAAAATCGGAAGCAGCTCCCTTACGACAGACGAGGGCGGACTTAATCTTGATTCCATCGCCTTCTTTGCCGGAGAGCTTGCCGCTCTCCGCAAAGCCGGTCATGAGGTTCTGCTCGTGACATCCGGCGCCGTCGCAGCAGGGTTTCGAGAGATCGGCTACGAGAGCAGACCGAAGCTGCTGCATGAGAAGCAAGCATCCGCCGCACTGGGCCAAGCGCTGCTGATGCGTGCTTACCAGAATGCGCTGGCCTCCCATCAATTGAAGGCCGCGCAAATTCTGTTGACGAGAGGCGACTTCGCGAACCGCAAACGCATGAATAATGCCAACATGACGATTACGGAGCTTCTGAAGCAAGGCGTTATTCCGATTATTAATGAGAACGACACCGTTTCCATTGACGAACTGAAATTTGGCGATAACGATACGTTATCCGCTCTGGTTGCGAACTTGGTCCGCGCCCAGCAATTAATCATCCTGACCGATACGGATGGTTTGTACACGGCTGATCCACGCAAGTCGCCGGATGCAACGAAATATGAGGAAATTGATGAAATTACCGATGAGATTTACAGCATGGCAGGAGGCGCTGGTTCCAGCGTAGGTACAGGCGGCATGCGATCGAAAATCGATGCTGCCAAAATCGCCACCCGCGGCGGTGTCCCCGTCTTCGTTGGCAAAGCCAGCGAGACCGGCGATTTGCTTAAGGCGCTTGAGCATGCAGGTAAAGGCACCTATTTTGCTACCCACCTATCCTCTCTGCCGATGAAAAAGCAGTGGCTCGGCTTTATGTCCTCGCCGCTAGGCCGGATCGTTGTCGATCCGGGCGCCGAGAAGGCGCTGATTCACGGAGGCCACAGCCTCCTTCCCGTTGGCATTAAACGGATCGAAGGCAGCTTCCATGCCGGGGACGTGGTGGAAGTCGTTAATATGAACAACGAAAGGCTCGGCAGGGGGATCGTCAATTACGATGAGGACCAGTTGCAAGCCGTGCTCGGTTTGCCGAGCAGTCAAGTGATCGGCATCATCGGGGAAATCCATCGGCTTGAGGTCATTCACCGAGATGAATGGATCACGTTAAAATAATCTGGTTCCCATAACCAATAATGCTTTTCCTAATCATCCATCTAAGGAGGAATTATTATGAGTGAGGTTCGCAATAAAGCCAAGCTGGCCAAACAGGCCGCATTCGGTCTTGGCAGACTGAGCACCGAGGAGAAAAATCAGGCTCTGCTCATCATGGCAGACGCACTGATCCAACGGACAGCTGATATTATGGAAGCAAACGCGGAGGATCTACGTCGTGGGAAGGAGCTTGGCACCTCCGCCTCCCTCCTGGACCGATTGGCACTGAATGAAACCAGAATCGAGGGCATTGCCGAAGGCTTACGCCAAATCGTGAAGCTGCCGGACCCAATCGGCGACACCTTGGAAACGATCGATCGCCCGAACGGACTGAACATCGTCAAGAAACGTGTTCCCCTTGGCGTGATCGGCATCATTTATGAAGCACGTCCAAATGTGACGGTCGATGCAGCCGGACTGTGCTTGAAGACAGGCAACGCGGTCGTACTCCGCGGGGGTTCTTCCGCCCTCTCCTCCAACCGCAAAATCATCGAGGTGCTTCACGAAGCTATGGAACGCACCGCACTGCCTAAGGATGCGCTTCAGCTTATCGAGGACCCGAACCGTTCCTCCGTGGATGAAATGCTGAAGCTCAACGGACTGCTGGATGTCATTATCCCTCGCGGCGGGAGCTCGCTGATCCAGAACGTTGTGTTAAATGCCACGGTGCCCGTGATCGAAACCGGAGCCGGGATATGTCATACCTATATAGATGCATCGGCAGAGCCGGACATGGCAGTTGCCATCAGTCTCAATGCCAAGGTGCAGCGCCCTTCGGTCTGCAATTCCATGGAAACCCTGCTCGTCCATGCTGATTATGCCAAATCACATCTGACCGTGCTGGCTGAAGCATTCCGCGAGCGTAACGTCGAGCTGCGAGGATGTCAGCGTACCCTGGATTACGTTCCTTGGGCTGTAAAAGCGACGTCTGAGGATTACGCTACCGAGTACAACGACTATATCTTAAACATCAAAATCGTGGATCACCTGGATGAGGCCATTGAGCATATTTCGATTAATGGCACAAAGCATTCGGAATGTATCGTTACGGAGGATAAGGATCATGCGCAGCGCTTCTTGCAGGAAGTAGACGCAGCTGCTGTTTATCATAACGCTTCGACCCGTTTCACCGATGGCTTTGAATTTGGCTTCGGCGCCGAAATCGGGATCAGCACCCAGAAGCTGCATGCCAGAGGTCCTATGGGATTACCCGCGCTTACTTCCTCCAAATATGTTATTATCGGTAGTGGTCAAATACGCGAATAAATCATTCATCTAAAGCCATAAAGGAGGAAATAACGATGTGCCAATCCCCGCAGAACCGACCTTTAATAGATAAAGCAATCACCTTCTACGGCGCCGGCTCGATGGCCGAAGCGATCGTACGAGGATTAGTCAGCCGTTCTGTCGTGCTTCCTGAGAATATTACGATGCTTAATCGGAGCAATGTTCAACGCCTTCAGGAACTGAGTGAGCGCTATGGTGTCCAGATCAATAACGACGATGCCGCTAAAATCGAAATTCTGAAAACTTCACCGGTGATCGTGCTTGCCATGAAACCGAAGGATGCTGCTAAAGCGTTAAAAGAACTGGGACCGAAGCTCTCAAGCGATCAATTGATCATCTCCGTGATTGCCGGACTTTCGATTTATACGACGCAGACGCTGCTTGGAACCCAGCAGCCCATTGCACGTACGATGCCGAATACATCCGCCTCCATCGGGCTTGGTTCCACAGGAATCGCGTTCTCGAAGGAAATCAGCGAAGAACAGCGCCAACTGGTCATGACCTTGTTCGAAGCTGTTGGTAATGTAACGGTCATTGAAGAAGAGAAGATGGATATCCTGACCGGTATATCCGGCAGTGGTCCGGCTTACTTCTATTACATGATGGAAGCCATGACTGCCGCAGGGATCCGCGGCGGCTTGACGCCGGAACAAAGCCGCGAGCTGACACTCCAAACCATTCTGGGCGCCGCCCGGATGGTGCAGCAGACCGGGGAACAGCCTTCATCGCTTCGTGCGAAAATTACATCGCCGAACGGATCAACGCAAGCGGCCCTCGAAACGCTCGATAAAGGCGATTTCTTCGAAACCGTCATTGCCGCCGTGAACCGCTGTGCTGAGCGTTCCAAAGAAATGGGCGCCATGCTGAAGGAGCAGATCTCATGAGCCGCTGTATCGCAACGTACCGAATCTATGACGACCAGGCGGATTTTCGTAAGAAGGCGACTTCCATCGCCGTTGGCATGACGGTCGGCAGCTGGACCGAGCTGCCGCAAGCCAAGCGTGAAGCGATGCAGAAGCATCTTGGCGAAGTTGTTGACATTCAGGTTCACGAGGGCTGGGAGCCAGGCAGCCGGTATGCGGACGTCAGCATTGCTTATCCGGACATTAATTTCAGCCGGGATATCCCAGCCCTGCTGGTGACCGTGTTCGGCAAAATTTCCATGGACGGGCGCATCAAACTGACTTCCCTGGATTTGTCTCCCGACTTCTTGAGTGCGTTTCCCGGACCGAAATATGGCATCGACGGAGTCCGCGATCTACTCGGCGTCCATGACCGCCCTCTGCTCATGAGCATATTCAAGTCAGTAATCGGACTGAATGCGGACGAGCTTAGAGCCCAATTTATCCGTCAGGCGCTTGGTGGGGTGGATCTTATCAAAGATGATGAAATCCTGTTCGAGAACGACCTCACCCCAATCGAAAAACGGGTCAGCATGTGCATCCAGGCTGCTGCCGACGTGGAACAACAGACAGGCAAAAAACTGCTGTATGCAGCCAATCTGACCGGACGGACGTCGAGGCTGCGTGAGCAAGCGCTGCGTGCGATTGATGCCGGCGCTAACGCCCTGCTCTTTAATGTGCTGTCCTATGGGTATGACGTTTTGCAAGAGTTAAGCAGTGATCCGGATATCACCGTGCCTATTGCGGCTCACCCTGCGCTTGCCGGGGCCATTTATCCTTCTCCGTACTATGGGATAACGGCTCCGCTGCTGCTCGGCCAGCTGATGCGGATTGCCGGCGCGGATCTGGTGCTCTTCCCTTCTCCTTACGGATCGGTAACGATGCCGAGAGAAGAGAATCTCGCGATACGCGACGAGCTGCACAGCGCTAAACTTGGCGTGAAACGAAGCATGCCGGTACCATCCGCAGGAATTCATCCTGGACTCGTTCCCCGCATCATCCGGGACTTTGGCACCGATGTGGTCGTTAACGCTGGCGGCGGAATCCACGGACATCCGATGGGAACCGAAGCGGGCGGCAAAGCCTTTGTACAAGCGATCGAGGCGACGATGAAATCCGTGCCACTCGCCCACTTTGCCGAGGAACACGAAGAGCTGAAAGCCGCATTGGACATCTGGGGAGGAGAAGTATGACATCTGGAGATAAACAGCCGATCATTTTTTGTGATTTCGACGGAACCATCACAAACAACGATAACATCGTCGCCATTATGAAGCACTTCAAACCGGAAGGCTTTGAGTCGATCATGCAGGACACGCTTGACCGCACCATTTCAATTCGGGAAGGCGTAGGCCGCATGTTCGCGCTCTTCCCTTCCTCCATGAGAGAAGAAATTACCGAATATGTTCTAAACCATGCAGGGATTCGGGAAGGCTTCAGTGCATTCCTGGATTATTTAAAATCCGAACAGATTGAATTCTACGTTACAAGCGGCGGCATCGATTTCTTTGTCGATCCTCTGCTGAAGCCTTTTGGCATCCCGGCAGACCATATCTTCTGCAACGGCTCCAATTTCGAAGGGGATCACATTGAGATTACCTGGCCTCATCCTTGCAAGGAATCCTGCCATAACGACTGCGGCATGTGCAAGGTCACGGTGATGGACCGTTTTCCGGCCGACCGGTATTACCGCATTCTGATCGGTGACAGCCTGACCGATTTTGAAGGTGCCAAGCAAGCGGATCTGGTTTATTCCCGCTCATCGCTCACCGAGCAATGCAGGAAGATAGGCGTACATCATGTACCCTTCGAGACATTTACCGATATCCAGAACGACATGAAAGACAAGTTTAAACAGGAGGTGCTGTAAGTGGCATTTTCAGATATCCAGCTTGAACAGAAACAAGCTGCCCTGCAGGATCTTAGAGGGATCAAGGAACTGTTCGCTTCTAGAAACTGGTTCCCCGGCACCAGCGGTAATCTATCTGTCCGTGTTGGCGAGTTCAACCCGGAGCAGTTTTATTTTGCGGTGACAGCCAGCGGAAAAGACAAGTCGGTACATACGCCTGAAGATTATCTTTTTGTGGATCAGAACGGCGTGCCTTGCGAAGCAACCGGCTTAAAACCTAGCGCGGAAACCTTGATTCACTGCGAAATTTATCGCAAGACCGGCTGCGGTGCCATTTTCCATGTGCACACCATTGATAACAATCTGATCAGCGATTGGTATGGGGAACAAGGTTATGTCCCTGCCCAAGGAATCGAGCTGATCAAAGCCTTTAATATTTGGGAAGAGGACGCCGCGATTCGCATTCCGATCCTGCCGAACTACGCAGAGATTCCACGGATTGCAGAGCTCGTTCCGGATGCGCTCGATCCTGCGGTACCCGGCATATTGCTGCGTAACCACGGCATCTATGCCTGGGGCAAAAATGCATTCGAAGCCAAGAAACATCTGGAGGCATTTGAGTTTATATTCGAATACGCCTACCGTCGTCTGCTTCTGAATGCAGCCGGATCCAAGTAATATATTCATATTTGCAGATATAGGGCTTGAACAGCCGGATGCTCCCTTATCCAGCGTTCTTGGGGTGCATCCGGCGTTATATTTCCGTTAGGAGTGTGTAGGGATGCTCGAAAGTTTAGCCATTGGCATCGTATTTGTTTTGTATGGTTTGGTCCTCTTTTTGATTCCGCCCAAAAGTTCCAAGAGTTTTTATGCGTATAAAACTACGTCATCTCTCAAAAATGAACGGAACTTTAAAGTTGCCAACGCCTATGTCAGTCTGCTGCTGATGATTTTTGGAGTCATCCTGCTGCTGATCGCCAGGCTTACCGGCCATTTCATGACGACAGGCATTGCTACCGTGATCGTTTTTATCCTGATATACATACTCGTTGAACGAAAATTAAAAAACCTGTAAAACGATTCAAAATCGTTTACAGGTTTTTTCTTTATATAAACTATAGGCGATTCTGCTCATGCTCCGTTAAAGAGATCGAAGGCGCAGGTACCTGATCCGGTGATGCATAAGCATTGAAGATAAACAAACAAGTCACAACAAATAGAGCAATATACAACAGGTAATACAGATTCTTGGCCACGATATCTCCCTCCATATCTCGTTCATATCTATTTTTGGTTCTGTGCAGAAGGTCAGAAACCCGATGAGAAGAATGCTGAATATATACCGGGTACGAGCAAGGATAGTCCCCTGGAGAGTGTACCTACTCGCCATTGCCGTTCAGACTTCGATGAATGTTTCCCAAATCTTGAATGGACATCTCATTCGTTGTCGGTATCATAATATGAGCGCTCTCCCCTTAACGAATCCTTTTTCGAGCCAGTCATCAGCTTGATTCCTCCTCCGATAAGAAGAACGGCGATAATCGCGGTCTTCAAGTAGGAACGAATGCGGTAATCCAGCTGCAGATGAGGAAAATGTGTATCGATATAAGGCATCACAACACTGCTAAATACGAAATAGATACCGAGTACAAGCAGTCCAAGTCCGAGCCAGCGCTGCTGATTCCCAAGTCCCGAGATGATCGGTCGATCGCGCAGCGGCTCCCTGCCGTAACGGCTTACTTGCTGCAGACCGTCAAAGAATGCATAAAACCAGATCAACGGAATCAAGAACAGGAACAGCGACAGCTTGAGTACATCCAACACATAAATGCTGCCAAGAAATAGGACCATGAGCTGCAGTCCGCGTTTTTGCAATCCCAAATACATTTGACCCGCTCCGGGAAACGCCGATAACAAGGTGGCAAACACTTTACTCCGGCGTCCGCTCTCTCTGCCGCTCTCGAGCTCATCAAACAGCGTACGATCGATAAGAAATTCTCCAGCTTGCTTACGGTGAACCAGCTGAACCACATCAAACATGCAGTAGAGCCAAATAATAGGCAGCATGCCCAGAAACAGCAGGAATACCGATTCGTGAGTCAAGCCTGTCAAGAACAGCAGAATCGTTCCAAGTCCGAAGAATGCGATCAGGAATGACAACCCTCGCTGCATCAATCCCAGTTGAAAATGCCCCAAACCGGGTATGAAGGACAGCAATATGGTATAAAAGCGTTCTGACTCATCACTCTTTTCCTGACGAATCTCCATCGGACGTCCATATTCATCGTGGATAATCGTTATAGGCGTATACCGGATCAAAGCAATTAGCAGGTCAAGCATGCTGATTCCCCAGATCATTAAGGCTCCGATAATTCCCAGCGCAAAAACCGCGTCGGAAGCCGTCATGATCCCAAGCACAAATCCACCGAACAGGCTTCCGAAGAACAAGAACGGATATAGCAGGGCGCGTCCCTTTCTCCCCCAATAATAATGGCCGAGGCCCGGAAGGATATTTAATATAAAGGCAAACCCTTTACTTTTTTGCGGTTGCACTTGGCATCTTCCTTTCTTTTTTCTTATCTGGACAATAGCTGGTCAAGCCAGCCCGTTGTTTTTTCTACCCATTGCTCACTGTAGGAAGGTGTTTCGGATAATGGAACATCATGATTCATTTCGCCGGGAAGAAGTCGGTCAAAAGCCCCGGTGAAGAGAAACAGCATGGTAATGGAGGCGGCAATGGTGTAGTGAACGATCGCGCGTTCGTACCATCGCTTCGGGCGTTCCTGAATCCGCAGAGGTGCTCTATGGGTGTATGGCTTAATTTGTTCGTGTTCCACCACCTGCTGCGTAAAAGCTTCCGGGTCTGACAGGCCAGGGAGTTCGGAATCCAGCTCCGCCAGTACCTGCATGTAGATCTCCAGCACGCTGTCATCCGATAACATGAGCTCTTCATAAGAAGACCGTTCTTCTGCCGAGCCTTCTCCTCTAACATATCGTGCCGTCAGCATCTTAAGCTCGTTATCCTTTACGTTCATTTCCATTCCTCCTCCTTCCAAGATTTCCGAATCCATTGTCTGGCCCGGTATAATTTCGATTCCACCGTCTTGACCGTGACATCCAGCTCGGCTGCGATTTGTTCGTAGTTTTTCTCTTCCAAATAAAAAGCCGTTATAATGGCGCGGTGATTGTCCGGCAATTGTTTAATTTTCTCTCGAAGTTCCTCTCTTCTCTCCTTATGTACGAGCAGAGAAACCACGTCTTCGTCCCGGGAAGGGAGTTTATCCAGCACTTCATCATGTTCGCCATGCAGCTGCTCCGGCGGTTTACGGGAAAGCTTCCTCTTCATATCAATCGCTTTATTTAGCGTGATGCGTGTAATCCAGGTTTTAAAGCCTTCAGATCGGTACTGGGGGAGAGCTTTGTATACTTGAATAAACACTTCCTGCGACGCATCTTCCGCTTCCTTGGCATCCCGCAGGACCGAGTATGCCGTATGGAACACGTGCTGGCTGTAATGGTTCACCAGTTCCCGAAAGGCTTCTTGATCACCTTGCAGGATACGCGTGATTAACGTTTCAGCATCAATAACTCTCCCCTCCTTCCCAAATACATAGACGTCAGCTCTGAAAGCTGACCCTGCACTTTTTTTAAAAAAATATTTAATAAATATAAAGCAAGCGCAAAATTGCTCGTCCCATAGTCTACCCATACCGGTCAAAACAAAAAAAGAACGTCTATCGACGCCCTTCTTAGGAAGTTACAGGATCATGCCGCTAAGAACAAATAAAACATTCATCACAAAATGCATAACCATCACGGGAATCAACCCTTTGGAACGAATAGCCACGCCACCCATCATGATCCCAAAGATTGAAAACAGCAGACAAACTGGCCATGAAAAACCAAGGTGGTAGTGGTATAAACCAAAGGTAACTCCGGCGATGCCGAGCCCTTTCAGCTCACCAAATCCACTTACAAAATGACTAAGTATGTATCCCCGCCACAGCAGCTCCTCAAGGACGGCATTGATCAGCGCAAATGATAGTGCATAACCGATAAGAACGAGAAAATGCGGCTGTCCCCAGTCAATAAAGAATGAAAAAATGGAACAGACGACAACCAGGAAAATGAGCATGAAACGCCAGATCGGGTCTTGTACCGGGCCTTTGAATATCCATGGAAAATAAATCGTTGTTCCCCATGAACCCGTGGCAAGGTATAACGGTTTTTTCTTCGTTAACATGGCCGCCAGTGCAAAGGGTAATACAAATAATATCAGGCTTAACCTCGATAGGATGATGGCCCAGGCATCGTCCCCCGCTAATCCATGTTTGATGATTTCACCAGAAGAATGATAGAGCATATAACCTATCACCATGATAAGGGCCACGATGGCCGTGTCATTTATTTGAGTCGATATCTTGCGTACGCTTCTTAGCTTGCACAATGTATATATTAACAGGATCAGTCCGATTCCCCACGCCGCGGATAGAAGGAATGATGTCCATTGAACCCATACGATGGTGGCAATCATGATGATCAAGCAGGTGATATGTTCACCTGGGCGGTTCGTAACTTGCAAGCAATTCTCTCCCATTCTGTAACACGTATTATGATATCATGATACCCTTCTATTATGGCCGGATCAACTAGAGATTGGTGCATCGTCTATTTCTATGGGCTCTACCACATTCAGCAGAAACGGGCGTCCGTGCAAATATTCATGAATATAAGCTAGCGCATAGATTTGCTCACCCTTTATACTTTCTGTCTCTCTTGGATTGGAGGCATGGTGGCTATAATTCTCCATCATGATCATGATGAAAAAACACTCCAGAGACTGAAAATAATCCGATCCCAACAATCGTATGCTTTCATATCCTTGAAGCACTTTAAATCTTTGGTACGGAACAAGTGATAACATAACCGCCGCCAGATCGTAAAGAAAAAAACCGTAGCCACATCTACCAAAATCAATCGGATGAGGAACTTCCCCTTCAAATACTACATTCCCCAAATGTAAATCGGCATGAATGAGACCGTAGTTGCAATCATCAGCCTTCATATGATCAAGCTGGGATATAACTTTTTCAGCTGCGAGTTGATACAGTGACCATGAGACTTCCGACAAAAAAGTTCCCGCATACCGTTCCAGCTTGGCGAGCGCTTCTTTATAACTGTTCATCCCCCATACGGGCTTACGAAGATCAGAAGAACTTTTGAAGTCAAGTGCAGTTTCATGCATTCTGGCCATCAAGACACCTACCTGATAAGCTTGATCTTCTGTAAGTGCTTCATGGACATGCACACCCTCCACCCATTTCATCACGGTGACATGGGTGGAGGTGAATCCATCCTCCGTACCGATTTTCAACCATCTTAACCCACTTGGAGTGGTTATACCTGTCGGCACTTTGATACCTGCTGTAATAAGGGCATCCAGGAATTGAAGCTCTAAGTCTATTTCATGACTGCACCGTCGATCCGAATGGATTCTCAACAAGTATGTTTTATCTAAGCTCGTCCTAACTCGATATGTAATCGTGTCCGAAATACCGATATATTCAATCTCAACCCATCTCAGGTTATATTGCTGAAGTGCCGATATTGCAACCCTTTTGGCTTTATCGAGCAGCGCACATCGTTGTTCTTCTGTTACAAATTGAAAAAAATCATTCATATACTCACCTCTGCTCCATGGTTTGAACGTTCTTGAATGATTATAATTGCTCAGCAACTGTACTTCCTATATAACGGTTGGTTTAAAATGACTTTTATACATAAGAAAAAGCCACATCAGAATCAGTTCCAATGTGACTTTGCATTACTTGTTTTTGGTATATACAATTTTTTTGATGGAATCGCAGGATAAACAAAATTGAGAAGAAAGCTGGTCAATGGTAGCGCCCGACGCAAACAACTGCCGGATCTCCAGGTTTCTTTTTTTCAAATACACCCGGCTTCCCGAGTTTTCTCCCCATTTCTTGCGTAACCCTTCAGGTTTCGGGATATACACCATCCCGCCCTGTACATATTTCTGTACTTCCTTCAACAATTCCTCTGGAAGGATAATATCCGCGTTTATATATTTCATGGTAGCTCTGCTCCTTAAAATTAAAATAAGGTTTTAAGGATGCAAAGTCCATTAGATAAACGGCCTCTCTACACGAGGTAATCAGGCGGTAACTTTCTCATCGCTCCATGCAAACAACCGCCGTTGTTCATCATATAGACTTTGCATAGAGCACATCTGCAATCTTCCCATCATGATCTTACCCCTCCCTTCACAAATTATGACATTCCGACTGGTTATGACCATTATAACCGATGTTAGGCGAAAAATCGAAGGGCTCAGTCTCATCCTGATAAGCCGATATTAAACCGCTAAGCTTGCAAACGACCGAAGCATTTCCTCCACGGTTTTAAAATAATAGATGGGCTTGCATGCCGCCAGCTCCTCTTCGGAACCATACCCATACCCTGCAGCAATACTGTGTATCCCGCAGTTTCGCGCTCCAATCAGATCATGCTTCCGGTCTCCAATCATAACGGCTTCCGATGTATGAATCCGGCATGTATCCAGAACGTGCTGAATGATTTCAGTCTTGGCGGACCGGGAACCGTCCAGTTCGCTCCCGCACACCATGGAAAAATAAGCGGTTAGCTGAAAATGCTCAAGGACTGTCTCGGCAAAAACCGTAGGTTTGGAGGTAGCGACATACAAGCGGCGCCCTTGGGATAACAGCAAACCCAATAGCTCACGTATTCCACCATACACCTCATTTTCATAAAGGCCGGTGTCCTTATAATATTCACGGTAGCTCAATACGGCGCCCCAAGCCTCGGCTTCACTAAAATGATATTTTTCGATAAAGGTCGCCTGGAGCGGAGGACCGATAAAACATTCCAGCTCGGATAGATCGTTTACGATAATCCCATGCTGACCGAGTGCATAACTTACGGCTTTCGTAATGCCTTCACGCGGATCAGTCAAGGTGCCATCCAAATCAAATAAAATATGATTGTATCTCATTAGATTATCCTCCTCCATGCATGATTCCTAAGCCAGATCCTTGATCTCCAGGAGATTCCTGATCACATAAGCAGGACGATGATGATCACTTAAAGGGGTACCCCGGCGATTATAATAACAAAAATCAATTCCGGCTCTCGTTGCTCCTTCATAATCATCCGTAAGCGAATCCCCTATGTATAACACCTCGCCTGGACCTACCGCCAATTCCTGCAATGCGAGTTCAAAGATCTGCGGGTCTGGCTTCCAGCACTTCACCTCATCCGAAATGATGAAGGAGTCAAAATAATGAAACAATCCTCCTGTTGTCAGGCGTTTACGCTGTGCTTCGCCAATGCCGTTGGATATGACCCCTAGCGCAAAGTCACCATGCAGATGCTCCAAAATAAGGTCGGCATTAGGCTCCATATGGTTGGAACTGCAAAACAACCCCCAGTAAGTTTCCGATATCTCCCGGAATTGATTGAACTCCCGCTTCAACCTTAGGAAGGTATCCGTGAAGGAATGCTCCAGCACCTGCCTAATATCGTGATTGTTCTGAATTCGGTTCATCCAATAATTAAAATTAATCGGTCCGAACGTGCTCCAGAATTCCTCCCACGTCAGATCCTCATGCAGCCGGTAGTGCTCCAGCGCTTGCTGCATGCATATCCTTTCACTCTGACTATAGTCTAATAACGTGTTATCCAGATCAAAAATAATGGCCTTGTATCTCATCTCCAACTCCCCTTCTAGCGTGCTGCACCTATATCCATTCGTTGATCCCGGGAAGTTCTCCTGCTAATCATAGGACTTAAACTGCATGAATAGAACAGATCATGCACACAAAAAAGCACGCCCGTAGCGGACGTGCTTCTGATCTATCTTCCGATATTTCTAAATTTCTGCGTATAGGCTTTGGCATCCTGTGCGGTACGCACCCGGTTGCGGCTCCATTCAAGCAGGATCCGGTCAATGTAGCGGAAATGCAGTTTGCCCGCAAATACCGCTTCTTTCAGAGCCAATAGGATTAACTCGTCCGGATAGCGATCCGCATCAACCCAGCCGGAGATCGTTTCCAGCTCCATGGGCGACAGCGGGCGGCCAAACTCTTTTTCGAAAATGGTGAACAAATTCCGCTCTTCCTTCTCAGGAACAGAATCCCCCGAAACAGCTGATTTGCTGGTAGCAGGGCGGGCATTCAAAAGCGGAGACGCAAACTTGGTTCCTTCTGGGGTCTTTGCTTTGTGCTCTTCAGCCAGGCACGAAGCGAGCTTTTCATACAATCCGTGGAGATTGTAGCGCTCGTAATGAATCCCCTGGGTTTCGTCCACATACTCATCAATCCCGATCAGCCCTACCTTCATCAAGCGCTGCAAGCTGGTAGCGATGAATTCGGTGGGAGCCCCCGTCACTTCCGCAAGCTCCTCCAGCGAAGGAAACGCCTTGAACTCCACCTGCTGATAACCAATCAAATGAATGACCAGCATGGCTTCACGGTCGCTTAAACCAAGTGACCGGTAATGCTTGAGCAAGGCATAAGGAATGATCGCCATTCCTTGACTCATGCCGGCAGCGGCGCCGGCCGTCCACCCATTCACGCCTGTGTCCACGTTACCGTCGTGGTCCATAGACTCACCTCTCACGGCTTACGGGTACAACCGGTACAGAGTACGTGGGAACGGAATCGTTTCACGCACATGGTCCAAACCGCAAATCCAGGCAACGGTACGCTCAAGACCTAGACCGAAGCCGGAATGAGGAACGGTGCCGTATTTACGCAAATCCATATACCATTGATAGGTTTCCATCGACAGATCATGCTCCTTGAAGCGCTCTTCAAGCAGCTGCGGATCGTCGATCCGCTGCGATCCGCCAATAATCTCGCCATAACCTTCCGGAGCGATCATATCCGCACACAGAACGACTTCCGGACGATTCGGATCCGGCTTCATGTAGAAAGCCTTGATTCCCGCCGGGTAATGGGTAATAAAGACCGGCTTGTCATACTTCTCGGCAATGGCCGTTTCATGAGGCGCGCCAAAATCCTCACCCCAAGGAATATCAAAATCTTGCGTATGCAGGAATTCAATGGCCTCATCGTACGTGATCCGCGGGAATGGTGCCTGGATCGCCTCCAGCTTCGAAATATCACGACCGATCGTTTCAAGCTCCTGGCGGCAGTTTTTAACCACGGACTGCACCACATGACTAATGAACTGCTCCTGTACCTGAAGGCTCTCCTCATGGTCCGTGAAGGCCATCTCAGGCTCAATCATCCAGAACTCGATCAGGTGACGGCGAGTTTTGGACTTCTCGGCACGGAACGTCGGACCGAAGGAGTATACCTTACCGAGCGCCATAGCGGCAGCCTCCATGTATAACTGCCCACTCTGGGTCAAATAAGCATCTTCATCAAAATACTTCGTGTGGAACAGATTCGTTGTACCCTCCGCGGAAGTTGGGGTCAAAATCGGCGGATCCACCAGCGTAAATCCGTTGGAATCAAAGTAATCTTGAACCGCGCGGATAATTTCAGCACGGATTACCATGATCGCACGTTGTTTCTGGGTACGAAGCCACAGATGACGATGGTCCATTAAGTAATCGACGCCATGCTCTTTAGGCGTAATCGGATAGTTTTCCGTAAGATGTATGATTTCAATGCCGGTAACCGTCATCTCGTAACCCGATTGGCTCCGCGGCTCTTCACGTATAACACCCGTCACGTACAACGAGCTTTCCTGTGTCAGGCTTTTCGCGTCATCCCATACTTGTTCGGATACTTCGCTCTTCACAACAACACCCTGGATATATCCGGATCCATCGCGAAGCTGCAGGAATTGGATCTTGCCGCTGGAACGCTTGTTGTTGATCCAGGCGCCGATCGTGACGGTCTCGCCGACATGCTGGTTGACGTTACGAATCACACTTTTGGTGGCCATGCTTAAATCTCTCCCTTATATCACTACTATTTAACGGTTGGAAGCTTGTACGATACGATGCGTATCCCGAGCAATAACCAGTTCTTCGTTGGTAGGGATCACTAGTACCTCGACCTTCGAATTTGCCGCAGAAATACGGCGCGGCTCGCCGGAACGAATGCTGTTCAGCTCCTCATCCAATTCTACTCCGAGATAGGTAAGCTGCTCAAGCACTCTTTGACGAAGAACGACCGAATTCTCGCCGACGCCCGCAGTAAATACGATGACATCCACGCCATTCATGACGGCAGCGTAAGATCCGATGTATTTACGAAGGCGATACTCATACATTTCAAAGGCCAATGTGGAGTTCGGATCGCCTTTTTCCATGCCTTCCGTAATCTCACGCATATCACTGCTGATTCCGGAAATCGCCAGCAAGCCGCTGTGCTTGTTCAGCATGGAGTTCACTTCATTGACGGTCAGCTCTTCCTTATTCATGACAAACGGTACGATTGCAGGGTCCAAATCACCGCTGCGCGTACCCATCATGAGCCCTTCCAGCGGGGTCATCCCCATGGAGGTATCGATGGATTTCCCGCCTTTTACTGCTGTCAGGGAAGCACCGTTACCGATATGGCAGGTTATGATCTTCAGATCCTCCAGCGGCCGGTTCAGAAATTCTGCCGCTGCCTGGCTGACATAGGCGTGGGACGTGCCGTGCGCACCGTAACGACGTACTTTATATTTATTATAAAGTACTCTCGGAATAGCGTACAGGTATGATTTCTCCGGCATCGTCTGATGGAACGCCGTATCAAATACAACGACCTGCGGGACGCCCGGCATATTGGTTTCTGCTGCCTTAATCCCCATCATCGATGCAGGATTGTGAAGCGGAGCCAAATCGAACAAGCGGCGGATTTCCGCTTTGGCGTCACTGTCAACGAGCGCGGATTCTTTAAAAGACTCCCCGCCGTGCACGACGCGGTGTCCAACGGCCTGAATGCTGTCGATGGAATCGATCACGCCGTGCTCCTCGTTCGTGAGCATGCCCAGCACTTTGCGGATGGCCGTGGTATGCTCCAGAATTTCGCTGACTTCGGTTACATCCTGTTTTCCCGTCGGCTTATGCGTCAGAATCGAGGAATCCATGCCGATCCGTTCGACCAAGCCCTTTGCCAGCACGGATTCATCCGTCATGTTGTACAGTTGATACTTCAGTGAAGAACTACCTGCATTAATTACGAGAATATTCATACCCGGTCACCATCCTTATCGTACTTGAAAAAGCCTTCTCCGGTTTTAACGCCCAGTTGCCCTGCGCGGACCAGTTTCTTCAAGACAATCGATGGACGGTATTTCAGTTCGCCGTACTCGCGGAACATGCGCTCCAGCGCAGCGAGAATGGAATCCAAACCGAAACGGTCGGCCATCTCAAGCGGTCCATGCTGGAAGTTATATCCGATTCTCATTGCGTCATCGATATCCTCCGCCGAAGCCACGCCCTCTTGCAGCAAGTGCATCGCTTCATTGATCATGAGGGTAATCATGCGGGTTGTAACGAAACCTGGAGACTCATATACCATGATGCCTTTTTTATCCGAAACTTCTTCAACAAAGCGCTTCGTTTCCGTAAACGTATGATCGGAAGTTTTCAGACCGCGGATGATTTCAACAAGGTCTACCTTGGAAACAGGATGAATGAAGTGCATGCCAATAACACGCTCAGGATATTTGGTGGAGCTGGCGAGCTCCGTCAAACTAAGCGTGGATGTATTACTTGCTAATATCACATGGCTCGGACATACTTGATCAAGCTGTGTAAAGACCTCTTTCTTCGCTTCCAAGTCCTCTATAATGGTCTCAATCACCATATCGCAGGTGCTAAGCTCGGCAAAATGAGTTACTTTTTGAATCCGGTTCAGTATCAATTTCTTCTCTGCCTGGGTAATCCCCCACTTCTCCAATTGTTTATCTAGACTGGTCTCGATCATTCGGTATGAATAGTCCAGTTTCTCTGGAGTTTTCTCTACGAGCAGTACGTCAAGACCTTTGGCTGCCAGCATCTCCGCAATGCCCTGCCCCATAGTCCCGCCGCCTACGACGCCGATTTTTTTGAAGTACATGGTTTCTACTCCACCCTTTCCTTATCTCTATACTTTATTGTACCCCATTTGTCGAAAAATACATTTTCAGAGCACAAAGTATAATAATATCTTAGCACGACAAAAAAGTAAAAAAAAATAACCAGCATAACAATTTATGCTGGTAAAAGCGCGTTTTCACGAAATTGACAACGAAATTGTTCCCCCGAGAGAATTTCTTCCTTCAACAGGATATCAAGTGAATTGTCGAATATTGGCCGTTTCTGTTCCAAGAGATTCTTGGTGCGGTTCATTAACTCTTCCAAAATCACATTATTCTCTTTCATTAACTCTTCAGTTGTTACCATGTTCATGTTAACAATGCCCAGCGACGTCAAACCTGACTTCATCATCGTCTCCACGATGTTCAGCGATTGCTCAAAGTCATTGCTTGAGCCTGTGCTTCGGCCTCCGTAAAAGATCTCTTCGGCGGCCGCACCGCCAAGCGCAATCATAATTTGCTCTTCCAGGAAGGTTTTCGTGTATAGATATTGTTCCTCCTGCGGATTATGACGAACATAACCTAGCGCTTTACCACGCGGGCTGAGTGCAACTTGCTTCACACTGCCGGGACGCACAAGCTCTGCCATAATAGCATGTCCCAATTCATGTATGGCAACGCGCTTCTTCTCTTCCAAATTCGATTCACGGTCGGAACGCTCACCCATCATTACCTTGTCAATCGCCATGGACAAATGACGCTGATGGATAAACTGTTCATTCTCGCGCATCGTGTAAATGGCCGCTTCATTCATGACGCTCTCGAGTTGTGCGCCCGAGAAGCCGTATGCTTCTTCGGCGATTTTCTCCAAGTCGACATCTTCATGCAGCGGCTTATTGCCCGCATGCAGATTCAAAATATGAGTGCGTCCCTTCTTATCCGGCAGATCGACCTGAATGTGACGGTCGAAACGCCCTGGACGCAGCAGTGCGCTATCCAGCATTTCTTTCCGGTTTGTCGCGGCAATTACCAGAATACGAGGAGTATCCTGCGAATAGATGCCATCCATCTCGGTTAGCAGCTGATTCAGCGTCTGGTCGTACTCGCGCTGCTGGCCGCCTTCGCGTTTACCGCCAATGACATCGATCTCATCGATGAAGATAATGGCGTTTTGCTTGTTTTCCTTTGCCGCACGGTTACGGGCATCCTTGAACAAATCCCGGATGCGCCCTGCACCAACACCGACATACATCTCAACAAATTCACTGCCGGATGCAGCGACAAAGATCGAATCGGTGTAATGGGCAGCGGCTTTAGCCATCAACGTTTTCCCTGTTCCCGGAGGCCCGGTGAGAAGAATGCCCTTCAATGGACGAATCCCGAATTTCTTAATGTCTTCATGACGAATCAGAAAATCCAGTGCTTCACGCAGCTCTTGCTTCGCATTATCCTGCCCGCCGATTTCTTCGAACGTCAGCTTGGCAGGTCCGCTCTTTTTCCGCTTCCGCTCATTCGCTGCGCCTACTGCGATGCCGCCCTTCATCTTCGCGATAAACAACAAGCCGCCTACAAGTGCTGCAGCGATGAGCAGGGGCACGATGTTCACGCCGACAAACACAAGGAATACCAGCAAAACCGGAATAAAGCCTAACATGATTTCTTTAGCTAATTTAGGCATGATTCCACACCTCCATGTTGCCAGACTGACGCGGCAAGATTATAAATTTACCAGACTTGCCGTCTGACAAGCTGACATAGACGTTGGTGTCATCAATCGTTGCTTTTGCTTTCAGATTCGGAGACTGGGCAGCAAGCTGCTCGAGCGATGATTGAATATCGGTATACTGCTTATTATCCATCGCTTCAGCGACTGACAGCATCGCCTTCTCCCACCATTGATCCAGTGCTTCCGAGGAATGATCCTCCACCTGGATTTTCAATTCCCGATTGCCAATCACAGACTTGCCTTCCTTCTTAATATGCTGGACCAAGCCTTGCAAATTTGTATCCGGAGCCAAATCAAGATTCAAAGTAACGGTATTCTGTTTAATATCTATATGTGAATCCTTCACGCCGTCATATTGTGACACAACATTGGCCAGCGGATTTTGCAAAGCCATCTGCCGATACAGAAACCATCCGCCAAAGAGAACCGATGCTGAGATCACGACAGTCAGCACGATAGGTACAATGCGTAGTTTCATGAAGTTCCTCCTTCATTTCTGTATGAAATTTTGTCTATCATGTTGCAATACAATAATACATATAACAACGATATATAGGGATGCATGTAGTTTATATGCTCATTTTGTACAAGTATGAGTATATCACATCTTATATACTTTTTCATGCATGTCTGTGAAAATATTTAGAACAGTTTTTCCATATTATTTCTGAATACGCTTACAATTATAGAGAAAATAAGAGAGGAACCCGCGAATATTAAAGGGCCCCTCTCTACTTCTTATTTATTGATTTGGAAGAATAATGTCATTACCGATGGTGTTACCGTCTTGAAAACGATAAAACCGATAACCGCGCTGACCGTTGTGTTCATACTGCAGCTGCCAGGCATACTCGCCCTCATACATTCCAGGCAGCAGCCGCTTAATTTCTGCGCCAGGCAATTCGTTATAAATCTGCTCCCGCATCTGGTCTTCTGACAACCCCGTATTCAACAAAACGGATTGGACAGCGTCGGCACCTTCAACAGGTACGTTGTCATCCGTAAATTTCACCCATACCATACGATCTTGATTGTCCTGATCCTTCCCGCTTATCACCCAATAGTTATTGTCCTCGCCCCACACCGATTTATAGGTCTTCCCGGACGTAACCAATTGGCCATGCTGTTTGGCGGCAGCAATTGCCATTCTTTCTTCATTCCAAGCATCTTTCATCACATATGAATAATAGAGCTGTAAACCAAGCAGTAACAGCAGCACGCCGGATACACTCAGCAATATCCACTTCGTTTTTTTCTTCAAATCCGTCTTCCTCGCTCCCCTTGATTATTCCCTAGAGGGTTGTAAGACGCTCAAAGGCACGCTGCGCTTCCCGGCGGATACGTTCCTCATCGAGAGTGAGACTCGCGCCATTCTTCACTACCTGCTTGCCGTCAACCCATACATGCTCTACATCCTTCGCACTGGCGGAGTAGATAGCATGAGAAATGTAATCCGTCTTCGGAAGGAAGTGCGCCTGATCCGTGTTCAGTGCGATCATATCTGCCTTCATGCCTACCGCAAGCGTACCAATATCCGTAAGGAAGGCTGACTTGGCTCCATATTCTGTACCCATCCGAAGCGCTTCGGATGCTGGAATTGCGGTTGGATCCCCGCTTACTCCTTTATGGATCAGTGCGGCCAGCCGCATCTCTTCAAACATATCCAGATTATTATTGCTGGCAGGTCCATCGGTACCCAAAGACACGGTGACCCCGGCTTTCAGCAGTGCAGGCACGCGAGCGATGCCGCTGGCAAGCTTCAAATTGCTGCCTGGATTATGCGAAACCATAACTTGATGTTTGGCCAGAATTTCGATTTCTTCATCGGTCAGATGGACGGCATGCGCAAGCAGCGTTGGACGGGAGAACATGCCAAGCTTCTCTAGATGGGCAACAGGGCGAAGTCCGTAGTCATTTACGTTCTGAGCTACTTCCGTTTCCGTTTCGGACATATGCGTATGCAAAGGCAGATTCAAATCATGTGACGCTTGCACGAATTTTTCGATGAAATCCGGCGGGCACGTATAGGGTGCATGCGGTGAGATCATCGTCGTAATTCTACCGTCAGCCTGACCATGCCAGTCTTTCGCGAATGCAACCGCCTCTTCCAGCTTCTGCTGCTGCACCTCAGGCGGACATAATCCGATGACACCGCGCGTCAGAACGCCGCGCATGCCTGAGTCCTCCACTACCTTTGCAACCTGATCCATATGATCATACATATCCACAAATGTCGTGGTTCCGCCTTTAATCATCTCCAGCACGGAGAGCGAGGTTCCCCAGTATACATCGTCGGCCGTGAATTTGGCTTCCATCGGCCACATTTTTTCCTGAAGCCATACTTGCAGTGCCAGATCGTCGCCATACCCGCGAAGAAGCGACATGGCCGCATGTCCGTGCGTATTCACCAATCCAGGCAGGAAAAACAGATGGGTTCCGTCGATGATTTCTGTTCCCTCTTGGACAGTCGGCTCTTCTTCACCCAGGTAAGTGATCCGGTCGTTCTCCACGACCATATATCCGTGTAACACGGATCTGCCTTCCTCTAGTACCGCAAACGTTCCGTTTTTAACCATCCACTTCGTTGTCGTCATGTGCTGCATCCTCCTTGCCGTTATCCAAATAATAGGCCAAACTCTGCAAATCCGTAGTAAAATCTGCCGTATGGATCCGGATATGGGGTGGAGCTTTCAGGATGGTCGGCGCAAAATTCAGGATAGCCTCGATGCCTGCCGCGATTAGTTGATTCGCTACATTCTGCGCCTCAAAATCCGGAACGGTGATAATCCCGATACGAATGCCGTACTCATGAACCGTCTTCTCCAGTTCCTCCATCGGCTGTACGACCAAATTGTTAATTTTCATACCAACTTTGGGAGAATACGAATCGAAAACCGCCACAATCTTCATATTGTCCTTCAGAAATGCATTGTAATTCGATAATGCATGTCCAAGATTACCGGCCCCAATCAATGCGACATTGATCTTCTGGTCCAGCTTTAGAATCTGGCGAATTTTCTCGATCAGATAAGATACGTCATATCCGATCCCTTTCCGTCCAAAATCACCGAAATACGCTAGGTCCTTACGAATTTGAGCAGGATTGAGGTCCAGTTTCTGCCCCAGTTCCTGGGAGGAAACCGTGGAGACCTCCCTTTTCTGAAGCTCATTCAAATAGCGCAAGTATACAGGTAATCTGCGGACCACGGCTTCCGAAATTTTTTCCGATTTCATGCATGCTCCCCCTAATAATAGGTTAATAACTACATTTGTTTGTGCTCGTTCATGGTTTCACTTTATTCAGCTTGGTTCCCTATGCCTGCCTCTTCCTGCAGCCATTTCGAAATTCGGGGAACGATCCCCTCTGTCGGCATGTGCTCCATCTTCGGTCCAGGCAAGGAATATAAGAAATACTTCCCGTAATAGGATTCAATGACCCGAGTATCGTAAACGATGACAATCCCCTTATCCTGCGCGGTCCGTACCAGTCGGCCAAATCCCTGTTTGAAGCGAATGACCGCTTGCGGAACCGAAAGCTTCATGAACGGGTTCTTCTTCTGCTGCTGCAGAAGCTCGCTCTTGGCTTCGACCAGAGGGTGATTCGGCGGCTGGAACGGCAGCCGGACGATGGCAAGGCAGGTGAGCGCCTCACCGGGTATATCTACTCCTTCCCAGAAGGAGCTGGTGCCCAGCAGAACCGAAGCGCTGCTATCCTGGAATCTCCGGATTAACTTGGTACGGCTGGTTCCGTCCATCCCTTGTCCCAGTACCGTAATATCGCTGGATCCCAGCGCCTCCTTCAAGGGCTCATGCACCTGACGCAGCATGCGGTACGAGGTGAACAGGACAAGCATGCGACCGTGCGTTGCGATGGCCGTATCAGCCAATGATTGCACAAGTGTATTCACAAAGAGTGCATCCCCGACCGAGCCCTTCACGCTCGGAAAATCGCGCGGCACAACAAGGAGAGCCTGCTCCCTGTAATTAAACGGGGACGGCAGCAGGACCGTGTTCAGGTTGCCGTTATCTGCCGCTTCCTGAAGACCCAAGTTCTCGATCATGAACTGAAACGATTTGTCCACCGACAAGGTCGCCGATGTCAGGATCACGCTTTGTTTTTTGTCAAAAAACAATTCCTTTAAGTGGGTGCTGACGTCGACAGGCACCGCATAAAGCTGCAGCGATTTGCCGCGGAAGTTGCCGTTCGCCTCCATCCAGTAAACCGTGCCCTCATCGTTCAGGGACATGAAGGTCCTCAGGTCCTCGCGGTGTGCCGCCAGGTCCTTAAACAGACCCGATAGGTCTGTTAACAGACTGTCCGCGCTGTAGTCGTCCAGATCTTCCTTCATTTCGGCAATCAGCTTGTCACCCTTGCGAACGACATCACCCAGCGTCAGATGGATTTGATGCTCCAGCTCGGCCAGCGAATTCCAATCCTTCGGCTTCTTCAGCGGCGATAAGCGAAGCGAGAATTGACCGGCATCCCCCGGAGTCGCGTCTCCGCGCTCCGGAAGAAGTCCGAACAATTGGTCGCTGAGCCGGTCCCAATTCTCTTTGACGGTGATCAGATCCGGATAAATCCGGTCGATGATGGAAGACCACTCGACAGCCTTCTCATGGGACGACGCTTGCAGCAGCTGGCGAAGAGCCGGAAGCTGACCGCTTCGGCTGTCTTTGTACATACGGGTCAACGTATGGACAACCGAAAAATATTTCATCTGCAAGCCAAGGTGCTTGCCCGCGACGTCCTCCAGATGATGCGCTTCATCGATGACGAGACGCTCATAACTCGGAAGCAGCTGGTGATTCGCTTTCACGTCGGTGAACAGCTTCGAATGGTTCGTAATGACAACATCCGCGATGCCCGCTTCATGTTTGGCCCTGTGATAATAGCATTTGCGGAACCATGGGCAGGCACGGCCCAGGCAGGAATCCGAATCGCTGGAGATGGTCTCCCAGAAATCCCCTCCACGGCCGCCAAGGTTCAGCTCCTCATCATCCCCGTTCTCCGTCTGGGTCAACCAAACCAGCATTTGCGCTGCGGTGATCACATCTTCCTTCGGGGAATGAAAATCTCTTCTATTTATTTTATGTTCAAATTTTCTCAAACACAAATAATGGCCTCTTCCCTTGAAAATAGCCGCTTTAAAAGGAAAAGGAACAACCTGGGTGAGCAGGGGAATATCCCGGTCACGCAGCTGTTCTTGAAGGTTGATCGTATGCGTGCTCACCATAACCTTCTGTTCCTGCTTCACGCTTTGATAAATCGCCGGCAGCAAATACCCGAGGGATTTGCCTGTTCCCGTGCCGGCTTCGATCAATAAATGTTTATTGTTATCGAGTGCCTGCATCACTTCCTGAAACATCATGTCCTGGGCATCCCTGCTCTCGTAATGAGGCAGCGTTTCCTTTAGACGTTCACGGACATCATTCATGTATTGCTCAAAGCTTACATCAGCCAAGGGATTAGGCTCCGTCTCATCCCTGGCAGGCGTTATATCGTTCCAATCGTCAACGGCCAGGGCAAATTGACGATAGTACGTATGGGTGTCTCCGGCTTGTACTGCCTGGAGCTCCCTGTCGGCACGGATGCCGTCAAAGAACCAGGCCAAGTCGCTGTCCTCGTCGGCAAACAGGTCGCTTAACCGCTGCACGGTAAGCAGAGGAAGCTCATCGATCTCCTCCAGGCATTTCAGCAGCGCATAGGCTGTGGCAAGTGCATCGCTGTCCGCCTGATGCGGACGGTCATGCTCCAGGCCGAAATGAGAGGACACCATCCCAAGCTGATAAGAAGGAAGCGAGGGAAAACATATTTTTAAGAAGTGCATCGTATCTAGAATTCGGCCGCTGAACGGTAAATAGCCGCAGCGATCGAGTGCATTTTGCAAAAAGTTAAAATCAAAAGCGACATTGTGCCCAACCAATACAACATCGTCGAGCATGGGCACGAGTCCCATCATCATTTCTTCCAATGACGGAGCATCCGCTACATCACTGTCGGAAATGCCGGTCAAACCGGTAATAAAAGGAGGGATCGGAATCCCGGGATTGACATAGGTGCCGTATACGCGGGAGATGCTTCGATCCTCTTCGATGATGGCCAGTCCAACCTGAATGATCTCATCTGCTGACTGGTTGCCCGTGGTTTCAAAATCCAATACGGCAAATTTCATTTCGATAAAATCCCTTTCCTCCAGACTAATTAACAGCATACCAGAAGTTGCGGGTTTTGAACATTCCGGGTACAAAATCCCCGCTCTCCTCCGTTAGCTCCATACGGCAAAAAGCGATACCAAAGTCTCAAGGATGAGCTCTGACATCGCTTCTTGTTTTGGCTTGATTTTTACAGCAAAGAGATCAATTGGCTGCCGTACTGGAGTTCCCCTCGATTCTGCTTGCAGACCTCCAAATTGATAATGGGGTCAGGAAGCGTCGGGTCGCTGTGAATCGCCAGTGCGAAATGCTCCTCGGCCTTCCCTTGCTGTCCATTCAACACCTCGATGCATCCAAGCGCATTGTAAATCATCGCCCGCATCTTTTTGTTGTCTGCCAGGGGCAGGATGGACACCAATACATCGGATGCCGGTATGGTTTGCCCCAAATAAAGATGGGACATCGCAATATACAGCTTGATCAGAAGGCTATCCGGAAATACGGTGGCGGCCGCCTCAAACTGCTGTATGGCCGGCTGGAACATCAACAACTTGTAATAACCTTGACCGCGAATAAATGCATCAAGCTGCAATTCAGGCGCTTCGGTCGGTGGAAAAACAGGAGGCGAGGCGGCACTCTCGCGGAAGATGGCCATCTTCTCTTCAAAATGGAGCCATTCCTCGATAATGCCCTCGCTCATGCTTTTAAGCATGTTCCAGTTTTGTACCAGCGCCTGTTTTTGGGGACCTTGAGCAGAAGGGTAATGCTTCACAATTTCATCTAACATGTTGTTCATTTCAGCGAATACATGTTGAAACATAGCTGCATCCCACCCTTAGCGGAAAAATGAGATCAGTGCGTCGACCTGCACTCATTTTCTGTAGAAGACGGTCTTTTCATCCCTTTAAGGTCCCGACACATTTTGGTTCTTAGGAGACCTTTAGAGAACCGCGGCGTGAACCTCACGGTATTCCGTGTTTACCGGCTTATTCAATTCGTCAACGATCACGACCGTTGGGGTGTGATTGTCGTATTCCTCTTTGGACATCATGGCGTAAGAAATGATGATGACGTTGTCGCCAGGCTGTACAAGCCTTGCAGCTGCCCCGTTCAGGCAAATCACGCCGCTGCCGCGTTCGCCTTTGATCACGTACGTTTCCAAACGGGCGCCATTGTTATTGTTCACGATTTGAACTTTTTCATTCTCCAGAAGATCTGCAGCCTCCATCAGATCCTCATCAATGGTAATGCTGCCCACATAGTTCAGATTGGCTTCCGTCACCGTTGCGCGGTGGATTTTGGATTTCATCATTGTTCTAAACATGGGATCCCCCTACTTTTGGTTGAAGTAACGCATTGTCAATGAGGCGGGTACGGCCAAATCGTACGGCCAGCGCCATAATGACGGTTCTGCCTTCATCCGCAATGCGATATGAATTTTCCACAGGAACAAGTTCCGGGAAAGTGAGCAATTCTGCATAATCAATGTCTGCGAGCGGGGACCGGGATATATAATCCCGAAGAAACGCACGGATCTCTCCTGCCGTCGTCGCTTGTCCCTGCCGGATTGCCTCCTGAGCCGTCCGTAATGAGCCCGACAGCACAAGTGCCTGTTCCCGCTCTTCCGGCTTCAAATACACGTTGCGCGAGCTTAGAGCGAGACCGTCAGCTTCGCGAATGATCGGACAAGGCACGATGGTCACGTCCATGTTCAAGTCCTGCACCATTTGCTCAATCACGGCCACCTGCTGGGCATCCTTCATTCCGAAGAAAGCATAGTCAGGTTTTACGATATTAAACAATTTATTAACAACCGTGGTAACACCGTCAAAATGCCCGGGACGGGAGGCCCCGCACAATAATGACGTAATTTCCGATACGGCAATCTTCGTTTTGGTCGGCTGGGGATACATTTCCTGAACCGTGGGAATAAAAACCACATTCACCCCTTCGGATTCCGCCAACGCCAGATCGCGTGCCTCATCCCGAGGGTAGGTCTCATAATCCTCACCCGGTCCGAATTGAATCGGATTGACAAAGATACTGGCGACCACCGTACCTGCCATTTCCCGCGCCTTGCGCATCAGGCTGGCGTGCCCTTCATGCAAATAACCCATCGTAGGCACAAGTCCTACCGGACCACTGCCGGATTCTCGGCGGTCCTTAAGTTCTGATCTTAATTCCGCAATGGTGCGAATCACTTTCATGATGTCGTGCCCACCTTCTCCTTTTGACTCCCATATAATGTGCTTGTCGTTTCGGAAGCTGCATGATTCTCGGCCTTAAAAACATGCTCCTCGGCCGGGAATGAGCGGTCCTTCACTTCCTTCACGTACTGCGTGATGCCTTCACGGATGATGGAACCGACATCGGCGTAGGTTTTCACGAAACGTTTGTCCCGATAAGGGGACGCGTACTTCAATATATCATGGAATACCAGCACCTGACCGTCACAGTAGCGGCCCGCTCCGATGCCAATCGTCGGTATGCTCAGCGCTTTGGATATTTCTGCTGCCGCCTCTTCCGTAACCAGCTCCAATACAATGGCAAATGCTCCAGCCGCTTCAAGTGCCTTCGCATCATTCATGAGCCGCTGCGCGTCTTGGGCATCCTTGCCCTGTATGCGGTAGCCGCCAATCTGATTCACCGACTGAGGCGTCAGCCCGATATGGCCCAGCACCGGTACGCCGGACTGTACAATCCGTTTCACGGTGCCGGCGATTTCTTCTCCGCCTTCCATTTTGACGGCATGCGCATGGCCTTCCTGCATCAATCTCCGCACCCCGCGGAGACTTTCATCAATATCTCCGTGGTAGGTCATAAACGGCATATCCGCTACGATGAACGTTTCTTCCGCCCCACGAGCGACTGCACGGGTATGGTATACCATGTCGTCAAGCGTAACCGGAATGGTGGAGTTATAGCCAAGCACGACATTACCGAGGGAATCTCCTACCAATATCATATCAATATCCGCTTCCTCCGCCAGTTTGGCGGAAGGATAATCATACGCGGTCAGCATGGTGATCGGTACACCCTTCTTCTTCATGTTCTTCATCTTTACGATGTTCAGTGGTTGTTTGCCTGCCATTGTGACACAGCCTCCTTTGTGTAAATAAGTTAGACACAATAAAAAAAACCTTTTAGCACATACTTGCTAAAAAGTCCGAAAGGCAAAAAAGAGTCACTCGCGATCGTCCCTTCTGTCTCGGTCCTTTCGGCTCAGAGCAGAATCCAACGTAACCGGCATAACAGTTATGAAGGTGTTCTAAAAAAATGTTCATTGCCACTTGCTGAAGAGTGCAATTCGCTCATGGCGATACCGCCTCTTGGTCATAGTATAACAAATTTGAGCCACGATTTCACCATGTTTCATTTACCTGGTATCAAAAAGAATTTCACCGGAATATACGGGGATTAGCTCGTCATCATGATTGCGAACCAGCAGCGCGCCGTCCCGGTTAAGTCCTGTGGCAATCCCGCTAAAACGGTCACGGGCCGTCTGCACTTGAACTTCCCTGCCCACCGTGCCGGATAATGCTTCCCAGAGAGAGGCAATAGGCTCGAAGCCCTGCTCGTTGTACAATTCATATAAAACCTCCATCTCCGCCATAATGGACTGAATCAGCCCTGTCCGGTTGACGGTTGCTCCGCCAGCCATGCGAATCGAAGTCGCAACGCCGCGCAGCTCCTCCGGAAAATCCGATTCCTTCAGATTGGCACTGATTCCGATTCCGGCTATGCAGTAGCGCACCCTTTCGTCTTCTGTTGCAGACTCCAGCAGAATGCCGCAAACCTTTTTGCCCTGAAACAGAATGTCGTTTGGCCACTTAATATCGGTCTGCACACCGGCGCACTTCGCAATCGCACGGCATACCGCAACGCCTGTCAATAAGGTCAGCTGCTGGGTTAGATGCAGCGGCTGCTTCGGTCTGAGCACCAGGCTCATCCATATGCCTTTGCCTCTTGGAGAATGGAATTTTCTTCCCATCCTCCCGCGACCGCCTGTCTGCTCTTCCGAAATCACAAGCGTGCCTTCGGTTGCCCCTTCTTCCGCCAATTGACGGGCATCTTCCTGAGTAGATGACGTTTTGTCAAGGAGCTTCAGCGGTTTACCGAAGGTCTGACTGGTCATCCCCGCTGTCAGTTGCTCCACGCTCAGTTTGTCCGGTTCATCGATCATGCGGTAGCCAAGCCGCGGAACGGCCTCAAAATCATATCCCCATTGACGGAGCTTATTGATCTGCTTCCATACGGCTGTCCGGCTGATGGACAATTTACGACTGATCTCTTCTCCGGACAAAAATTGCCCGGAATGCTCCTGGAACATTTTCAGAAGCGTATTGTCTTGATCATAATCCTTCATTATGAATTACCACCCGCTTTGCTTCTTCAATCAACGATTCCTTATCGTTGTTAATTAAACCTGCCGCCGCTTTCTCCAGCAATTGCCCGAGAAGTTCTCCGAGCCATGGGCCTCCACGCTTGTCCAGCGTTTCAAGCAGTTCGTTTCCGGTGATGGCCAAATCTTTCAAACTCCGAATTCGGAGTTCCCGGAGCCAACCGTCAAGCTGTTCAATTACGCTTAATGAAGCTGAGGCTGCTCCCGTTTGGTTCAAGGCCTTCTGCAGCTGCAACCAGCCTTGAGCTGCCTCGGCTCCGTGGACGAGGACCAGCTTAATCCATAGGTGCCTGTGACTCTCGGCAGCTTCCACTTCCTGCTTTTGCCGATAGGACTCATGAAGCGCTAACAGCTTAACGATGGCTTCCCGCTGCTTATTGGAGAACGTCCACGATCGTAGCAGCTCCTCTGCTTCCTGGGCTGAAATGCCGCAGGCAAGCAGCAGCAGCGCCCAGCGGATCGTAGGTTGCTCCTGCTTGATCCCATTCATGGCTTCTATCGCTTTCATGTCATGTCCGGTATATGGAAAGGGCGCCTTCATTCGGGCGTACAAGCCGCTGCGGACAAACAGCTCCAGTCCGCGCAAGGGGGCCGGACCTGTTAGGATCTTTTCAAATTCACTGCGAATGCGCTCCATCGCAATCCAACTTAAGGTGTCTCTCTCCGAGAGAATCCCTCTCCAAGTATGCACAGCGATGGAGAACCCGAATACGGAAGCGAAACGGATGCAGCGAACCATGCGCAGGGCGTCTTCGCGGAAACGGAGGCGTGCATCGCCCACGCAGCGGATCACCTGCCTGTCAATATCCGCCCGTCCGCCAAACGGATCCACCCAGGAGCCATCAATCCCTCGGGCCATTGCGTTCATCGTAAAATCACGTCGTCGCAAATCCTCCGTTACTTCTTCGACGAAAGCAACCTCCGTTGGATGACGGTGGTCCTCATAACCGCTCTCCACGCGATAGGTCGTCACTTCGAAAGACTGGCCTTCCATCAGCACCGTCACGGTCCCATGCTTGATTCCTGTAGGAATAACCTTGGGAAAGATGGAACAGGTGACCTCGGGCAAGGCGGAGGTAGTTATATCCATATCACTGACCTTGCGTCCCATGTATTCATCACGGACACAGCCACCGACCCAATACGCTTCATGTCCATGCCGAAGCAGAGTCCGGACCACGTCCGCACTCCGCTCAGCCATATCAGGATCCGCGTTGCGCCATCGTATTGAATTAAACATATCTGCCATAGTTTCCCGTTCCTTTATCCGAAAAACAACGAGAGGGTCGAGCTTAGCCGCAGACCGGCTTCAGCTCGCTAACCTCCCGTCCCAATACTCGGTAATATATTTCTTCGTACTTGCCCCGTATCAATTCATTGCAGAACATCGTTTTGGAACGATGGAGACAAGCCTTGCGAAGCCGCTCACTAAGCGCTTCATCCTTTAATATTTCAAGCACATGCTGGGCCATTGAATAGGTGTCTCCGATTGGAGCCAAATAGCCGGTTTCGCCATGGGTAATCAACTCGGGAATCCCGCCTGCCGTGGAGCCGACGGTAGGCACTCCGCAGGCCATCGCTTCCAGAGCGACCAGGCCAAAGCTTTCTTTCTCGGAAGGAAGCAGCAGCACATCGGCCATCGATATCACGTGTGCAATTTCATCTTGTTTGCCTAGAAAATGCACCTTGCTGCCGAGTCCCAGCTCATTGATCCGGCATTGGATTTTCGGAAGCTCCGGCCCTTCCCCGACAAGGAGCAGCTTCGCCGGTACCTGTTCCTGGACCTGGGCGAATATTTCCAGCACGTCTGCTACCCGTTTAACCGGACGGAAGTTGGAAATATGCATCAAAATCTTTTCATTCTCATCTGCATAATCTTTACGCAGCGATTTCGAATCCCGCGGATAATACACCCGGGGATCCACAAAATTGTAGGTAAGGTCAATATCCCGGCTTATATCCAGCAGCTCCCGCGTTTCTCGAATGAGATCCTGAGAGACAGCCGTAACGGCATCACTTTCGTTAATGGCGAGCCGAATCAGGTCCTTCAGCGATTCATCCTGCGCCAGAACCGTGATGTCGGTTCCATGCAGCGTCGTGACGACCTTCAGTTGATCTCCGACCATCTGCTTTGCCAAGAAGGCACACACGGCATGCGGCACCGCATAGTGCACATGAAGCACATCAAGCTGCTGCATTTTGGCTACCTGAGCCATCTTTGTCGCTAGCGACAAATCATATGGCGGGTATCGGAACACATAGTAGTCGTTTACTTCAACTTCATGATAAAAAATATTTTTATGGAAAGTTCCTAACCGGAACGGAATGCTGTGAGCAATAAAATGAACCTGGTGGCCTTGCTCGGCTAGGAGTTTCCCCAGCTCTGTCGCCACCACGCCCGACCCGCCCAATGAAGGGTAACAGGTAATGCCGATTTTTAATGGTTGTTGATTCATGTCAGGCCTCCTTTACGTACGCCTCTATATATTATGCCTGCTTGGAGCCGAATAGATGAACAACATACGGACTTTTACAAGCGAAACCTTCTGCATAAGGAATAAGCCTGCGCGCTCCAAGCAGTGAATCCCTGGCCCGCACACGCTCTATGTACCCCTCGGTCAGCGGGGTAGAGACTGCATCTTCTTCAGCCTTTTGGAACTGGGAACGGTAACAAGACAGGGCCTGCTCCTTAACGGCGTAATGATCCGTAACGTCAACGACCAGGTCCGTTCTTCCGATATCATTAATGAAATAAAAATAAAGCTCGTCCACCTTAACCGGCGGCTGCTCGGGCATGTAACGACGAAGCTTGGCATTAAATACCGCTTCCTCAACCAATCGGCTGCAAGCCACATGGTCCGGATGGCGATCCTCCCAGTAAGGAGCAAACACAATCGAGGGAGCAAACTTGCGAATCTCGGCTGTGACCGCTTCAATGTTCTCCGGCGTCACAAATAAGCCGCGGTCCGGCAGTCCCAGATTCGTACGGACCTTGAGATCCAGAATCCGGGCAGCTTGGTCTGCCTCCTTCTTGCGAAGGTCGACCGTGCCGTTGGACGACATCTCGGCCTGCGTCAGATCACAGATCCCGACCGACAGTCCCGCTGCCGTATGCTTCGCAATCGTTCCTGCCATCCCGATCTCGGCATCGTCTGCGTGTGCTCCGAAGATTAAAATATCCAGTTGGCTGTTCATTAGCTATCCACACCCGGTTTGTATTTATGAACGAGTTCCCGCCATGCAAAATCGCCACGGTCCAGCGCTTTAACAAGAATCTCGGCCGTTGCCACATTGGTAGCAAGCGGAATTCCCTGCACGTCGCACAAACGAAGCAGTGCGTTAATGTCCGGTTCATGAGGCTGTGCCATCAAAGGATCCCGCAAAAAAATGATCAGATCCATCTCATTGTCCGCAACGAGTGCGCCAATCTGCTGGTCGCCGCCAAGCGGCCCTGAAGCAAAACGGTGAATGCTAAGCTTGGTTTGCTCCATAATACGGGTTCCCGTCGTTCCCGTTGAGTAAAGATTATGATCTTCGAATACATTTTCATACGCGATAACAAAATTGACCATTTCCTCTTTTTTACGGTCATGAGCGATAAATGCAATATTCATAGTAATTTCTCCCCTATGTTAGTCGATAAAATGATCAAATCCATAGACCAAGCCGGTGTATCCCATTACCTTCTCTATAGCCATCTTCACGCCTGGCATGTAAGCTGCACGCTCATAGGAATCATGTCGAATCTTCAAGCTCTGCCCGTAACCGCCAAATATAACTTCCTGCTGGGCAAATACACCCGGCAGACGAACACTGTGAATCCGGAAGCCGTTATAATACCCGCCTCTGGCGCCCTCGATGACCTCTTCTTCCTTCGGATTGCCCTGCCGGATCTCCTCGCGGTTTGCGGCAATCATTTCTGCTGTTTTGATCGATGTTCCGGAAGGCGCATCAAGCTTCTGGTCACCATGAGTTTCAATGATTTCAACATGAGGCAAATATTTGGCAGCCGCAGCAGCAAACTTCATCATCAGGATCGCTCCGATGGAGAAGTTCGGTGCGATCAAACCGCCGATATTCTGCTCCACACACAGCTTGTCCAACTCTTCGATTTGCTCTGGCGTGAAGCCGGTTGTGCCCATGATCGGACGCACGCCGTGCTTAATGGCCAGAGCCGTGTTGATATAGGCAAACTGCGGTGCTGTAAAATCAACCATGACATCCGGTTTCGATTCAACCAGCGCCATCTCCAGATCGGAGGTCACCGTAATGCCGCAGGCAGGAAGACCCACAAGCGTCCCTGCATCAGCACCCGCATCCGATCGGCCTACAGCGGCAACCAGTTCCAGTTCATCATCGCCCAAAACAAGCTTCACTACTTCTTTACCCATACGGCCGCCGGCACCGACGACCGCAACTGTCCATTTGTTTGCCATTCTACATGTCCTCACTTTCAATCCGATGCTGTATCCTGCATATATGATTTCAAACGCTGTTTGAGTTCCTCCATAATATGCTGAAGCCCACTCTCCTGCGGGTACAATGAAATGACCTCTTTTAGCGTGGAAATGGCGCGCGCATGCTCATCAAGTTCGCTGTAGACCAGAGCAAGCCATACGTAGGCCTGGGCGTATAAAGGGTCCATCGCTACGGCTGATTTCAGATGAGACACGGCCTGATAGAGCTCAGACTTGGTTACATCCTTGCGATTCTCGACCATTTTTCTGGCACGCTGCACCAGTTCCGCCGCCTTGATATGCTGTAAGTGAAGCGCATATTCCGGTTTGTCCGGCTGCAGCCTGACGGCTTCTTCCGCGTGTGTAATCGCCATCTCCAGTTTGTTGCTTCTGCCGTAGGTAATGGAGCATCGGTAATGCACTTCCGCATCTCCCGGATTCGCAATGATCGCTTGCTCAAACCAACGTAACGCCTCTTCGAAATCATTCTGAAGTATGCATCGATATGCTTTTTGTATATAACTTTCAGGTTTCACGGGCTGTCCCTCCCCACAGCGGGTTTGGTACAGCATATGTAGCAACAGCCTAATCGGTGTTTATTTTCGTCCAACGATCGGCATCACGCGTCGCAAATTTATGCATGACTTTCGCGTGCGCTTCCGCGAGATCAATGCCAAGGGAATTGGCAAAACAAATCGTAATAAACAATATATCTCCAAGTTCCATTTCGATGGAATTGTCTGCTTCATCCGCTTTCTTCGGTTTTTCCCCGAACTGATGATTAACCTCTCTGGCGAGCTCGCCCACCTCTTCGGACATCCGGGCCATCATGGATAAAGGACTGAAATAACCTTCCTTGAATTGTGATATGTATTGATCGACTTCCTGCTGCATTTCAGCCATTGATTTTCCCAAGACTCTATAACTCCCTTCACTGCACAGTCTGCCTCAACTTGTAAATCCAAGCTGGAAGCAGCATTCTCTCATGACGAGCGATTGGTTTTAAACCTATGTTATCGTAAAGCGGATTTGAAAACAAATAATTTTTTATGGCTGGGACATGATCGGCACATACTAGGTAGGTGTACGAGCAACCCAGACATAAGGGTAATATCCACCATCGGGAATGCGAGGGGTCTTATGAAAACGTCCAAATTGCTCCATCAGCTTCAAACGATCATTCCGATCATCGCCGGCTCCGCCATTTACGCATTCGGCCTTATGTATTTCATCATTCCGAATGAGCTCATGGAGGGGGGCGTCACCGGCATTACCGTACTGCTTAACTATGCCTTTAACATATCGCCGTCCATCTCAACCATGGCGCTCAATATCCCGTTATTCTTGGTCGGCATGAAAATTCTCGGTAAACGCCAGTCTGTTTACACAGGTCTCGGCATTGCCTCATTAACCCTGTTTCTGTGGCTGTTTGAAGCGTTGATCGACCGCGGTTATGTTGTGCCGTTTCACACCGAACAGGATTATATTCTTGCTGCGCTCTACGCAGGTGTCACATTGGGGGCTGGGCTTGGCATTGTGTTCCGGTTTGGCGGTACGACGGGCGGTTCAGACATTATTGCCAGAATTATTAACCGGAAATTCGGCTTCAGCATGGGCCAAATTATTCTATCCCTGGATATCTTGATCATCGGGCTATCCTTATTCTTTATCCCGCTCGAGCGGATATTGTATACCCTCGTCGCCGTATTCATCGCTTCCAAGGTCATCGATTTCATTCAGGAAGGCGCTTATGCCGCCAAAGCCTTCACCATCATCAGCGATCAGGCGCCCGAACTTGCCCATCGCATATCAACCGAGATGGATCGTGGGGTTACGCTAATCCCCGCCATCGGCGCCTACTCCAAGCAAGCCAAGCATATGGTATACTGCGTCGTATCCCGGCAGGAAATTCGCCGCTTAACGGGAATCGCCAAATCGTTAGACCCTCGGGCATTTATTATCATTAATGATGTCAATGATGTGCATGGCGAAGGATTTAAAGAGGAATAGCCCGGTTCGTACCGGGCCACAATCGGAACTGCTATGGATTCCCGCCTACATTTTGCGAGGGAACATCGGTTTTGAGCTATACTGCTGACCACGGTATTTGCGGTATCCCGCAAACGTTAATGCCGCCAAAATGAAAGCGCCGATGACCAGCTGCCAGGTCCATGGCTCCTTGACCTCTCCCAGCGGAGCTAGGGCAGGTTCATCCTTTTTCTTGCCAAACAACGTGTTGATCATTTCCTCGCCCTGCGAAACCACTTTTTGCACCTGTGCCGTGTCCCCCGATGACACCAGACCCCCTGCATAGGATATCCAGGACTCCATCATGTTGACATCCTCAGGCTTTCGCTGTATGACAACGGAAGGACGGATGAGTTCATAATGTTCACTGAGGCTGGCATACGCTCGTCTCATGCCAGCCTGATCCTGCTGAGCAGCATATTCCCCCATGACCCTCAGGTCTTCACGTATGACCTTGTAATATTGCAGCCATAACGCATCTTTGACATGGATCAGGCTATCGGTTGCCATACGGAGTTTACCTGCGGACACCATCCAGTGCTGCGGCTCCTGCGTAGCCCGTGCCGTGGCTTCTTTCATCTCCAAAATACTCTCAGCCAAAACATGAATACCTTCTACACCGGTCAACCCCTGAAATGACGAAGCCTCAAACAACCCGGATACCCGGCGAATATCCTCCAGCACGGCTTGTACATTGCCTTCCTCCACATGACGGTATAGCTGCTCTACTTCCTTGTTCAGCGCCTTGGCCTGTATGGATGCGGCGGGCGAAGTCTCCGACTGTTCATTTGCCGGGGTAGCCCATACAGAATCACCCATGCTGACGGTAACCAGCATAAGCAGTGCAGACAGACACAGCAGGAGCTTCGGAAAGGTTCGAAACATGGGACATCCCTCCTACCGTATATGTATGGCAGAAGGGATGCTCATAGAACCGCGTTGCCTACACGGCTAACGGTGTTTGGAATTCCCGTATTTCATGAAGATCCAGCCGGCAAAACCGCTGAAGAGAGTCAAAAGATAGGTGAACAACTCGACTGCTGAAAGGTCATCATATAATTGACCCGGCAGCCAAGGAAATACGCCGTACGTATAATCTACGGTGTCATTCAACAGTGTCCATGCAATGGCCCCGGTGAGCGCTGTCCAGCGATAATGAAACAATCGTACGAACAATAACGCTTCCACCGCCATCGCCGTATGTGAAGCAACGAGCATCCAATCCTGCCATGCCAGCACATCCCCTTGGGCTTGTCCGGCAAATATGATAGCAACAGCCCATATTCCATACTTTACCGAAGTAACGACCGCCAGCGCCTCAATGAATTGCTGAAACAAAGAGCCCCCAAGCCCCCGAGGCGGGTAAAGGAGCAGCAGAAGCGCTAAACTGAAGAATAAACTGGCCGTCGGGCTGTCCGGTACGAATATGACCTGCCATAGCAAGCCATGATCCACGGTATCGACCATTTGACCACCATACCATATGTATCCATAAATCGTTCCAAGGATGTTGCATATGAGCAGCAACCAGAGAATCGATCGCTTGCTTAGAAATTCCCGGCTCCAAAAATACGAAATCGACAAGCTCCGTCCTCCTGTCCTGTTCCTTGTATTGTTCATTTTACGACTAATGCCGATTATACCTAATCCCCACATACATTTCATCTATATTTAACATTTAAAAAAACCTGACCGCCATGCGGTCAGGTTCGTCTGTGCATCTTACTCTGCAGCTGCTTCTGCCTTTTGGCTTGCAAGCCAATCAGCCAGCTGATCGAGTTGTTCTTCGGTTACTCCAGCACCAAGAGCTATGTCTTTCATAGCCGGCATGCCGCCTTGGCCATTTTCAATAATAGCCATGATCTCTTCTTTTGTGTGGGTATCCCCGACACCGCGAAGCGACGGACCGGATGCCCCTTTCAAATCTGCAGCATGACAAGAGATACAGGTAGCTGTCTTAAAGGTTTCCATCGCGGGATTATCCTTATCAACGATCGCTACAATGCTGTCTTCTGGCTGCTTCGCATTTGAGGTCGGAAGACCGGCTGCACGTTTCTCGTGAGCTTCTTCTTCACGCTGAATATGCTCAGGCTTCTGTCCAGTAGCTTCCAGCTCATGCACATAGTGCGTCCAGGCTGCGTTCGTCAGATAGATGACTGCAAATAACGACAGAATCATAAGGGCCGAAGTAATAGGCCGCTTGTAGAACCGCCGCTCTTTCCCCGTATCAAGGAAAGGAACAAGGAGCAATGCGCCGAAGGCAACACCCGAAACACCAATCGTACCCAGTACTACATAATCACCGGAAGCGTATGGAAGCTTCAGGTATTCATACAGGAACAGGAAGTACCAGTCCGGCATCGGGATTACTGAAGCTCCCGGATCCGCCGGATAACCGAGCGGAGCCGGCTCCGAGATGGTCAGCACAAGGAAACCGACCAGTACAACTACACCAACCATCCATTCCTTCAACAAGAAGTTAGGAATGAACGCTTCTGATTTGCCGGGATAAGCGGTGTAATCCGGCGGCGTAACCCAACCGCTGCCTTTTTTCACACGTGAATCGCCGACATAAACTACTTTCTCATCAGATTTATGACCATGTGCCATAAATATGCGCCTCCCTTCTTCTTATAGTGGACCGGAAATACCTTGTCTGCGGATCATGATAAAGTGTCCTACCAGTAGAGCAAGAAGGACAGCCGGAAGGAAGAATACGTGAATCGCGAAGAAACGCGTCAACGTTTCGGCGCCTACGATCGTACCGCCTTGCAGCAATTCTTTAATGATAGGTCCAAGCCAAGGTACGGAGTTCGCAATCTCCAATGTAACTTTTGTAGCGAAGTAAGCTTTGTTATCCCATGGCAGCAGGTAACCTGTCAAACCAAGACCGAGCATAACAAAGAAAATGAGCATACCAACAACCCAGTTCATTTCACGCGGCGCTTTGTAAGAGCCGGTGAAGAACACGCGCATCGTATGCAAGAACATCATCACGATTACCAAGCTTGCGCCCCAGTGGTGCATACCGCGGACAATCTGTCCGAAAGCAACCTGCGTTTGCAGGTACTCAACACTGTTGTAAGCGTTTATGATATCCGGTACATAATACATCGTCAGGAACATCCCCGACAGAATCTGGATGACTGTGATAAAAAACGTCAAGCCGCCGAAACAGTACACAAACGCGGAGAAATGATGCGCCGGGTTTACGTGTTCCGGTACCTCGTGGTCTGCAACGTCTCTCCAAATCGGCGTGATATCGAGACGTTCATCAATCCAGTTGTAGACATTCTTCAACATCTGAATCTACGCCTCCTATTTAACTACGGTATTTGGCACGATGGCGCCGAGGTAAATCCAGCCGTTCTCGATTTTCGTCTCGTACTGGTCAAGCGGCTTCGGCGCTACTGCCAGGTTCTTACCGTCCGGTGTATAACGCGCACCGTGGCAAGGGCAGTGGTATTCATCAGGGAAATTTTTGTTGTTATTCCATCCAACAAGGCATCCCAAATGCTTACAGATCGGTGAAAGCGCTACAATTTCACCCTGATCGTTCTTACGAATCCACGCCGTCAAAGTAGCTGTACTGTTGTACCAGCCGTCCTGCTGTTTGAGCTCGAAATGGAATTCCTGTGGATCGTTGGTAATTTTGCTCTCTTCCGCGACCTTTACAAAAGACCCTTCTTCTTTATTTTGAAGAATCGGATCAACAGCAAAGCGAAGCATTGGCAAAACTACTCCAGCAGCCATATAAGCTGTGGCACCGCCCAACGTGTATGTAAGAAATTGTCTGCGGGACATCTCTTTCTGTCGGGGTGGATTGTGCGATTCTTCATGCTCGTCATTGTGGTTGCTGCTCATTCTGTGTTCAACCCCCTTTGTCAACCGTTCTTAAGTGTCATCAATGATTAAAATCACACGACTTACTAGGACATACTAATAATATCTTAGGCTCCCAAGACCGTCAAGAATTTGAACCCCAAATTTGGGTTCGCTTCCAATAGCCCTTTCATAAATTGTTGGTTTTTTGTCACATTTAGACTCAGCTTTCCTGCTGCCACATTTCACTGATTTGCCCGGCAACGATGGCTGACAGTGGGATGCCTTCGCTGCCTTCCAACCTGCGCCGGGACAGGACCAGCGTGCTATCAGGCACATCCTCTTTGGAGAGCTCAACATCCGCAGTCATAATAACAACAAATTTAAACCCGCTGGATTTGACATTGTGACAAACTTCATTTAGAAGCTTTATATCTTCAGTATTTCCATATTGTACAGCAGGATATGTAACCAATCTTCCCTTAAACGGAATTTCAGCCAAATCCATAAAATCCCGCAGCCGTTCAAGCGCAGCTGTCACCTCCCACGGCGTTTCCATACCCGATAATCCGGTAAACGGAATCAGGCAGGTATCAAAAAAAGGTTTAAGTTCCGGCCAAGTCTGCTCGTCCACTTCACTAAATTTCATGCAAGGTACATCCTTTCTGCTCACTCATCATCATTTCGTTATCATTATACGAGTGCAAGGGCGGGTAAAGCAAAAAAAAGAAGAAATGCGCTAAAGCATTTCTTCAATTCAAAGTCCTCAGTTCATCCGTCAGGTTTCGGAAAGCCACTTCGTCGCCGGAAGCCAGCGCTTCGTCAATTTCTTTATACAGCTCTTCACTCCGATGCTTGCGCAATGCTTCGTCCCACACCATTTCGGCCGCCAGACCTAACATAACCTCGTAAGTAACCTTCATCTTATCCATTAGGATGCACCTCCAAACTAAATTTGCGTATACCTTATATTCTTTCCCTTTAAATGCTTCTACTTCCAAAACTTTTTGCGGCTGCTGCGAATGTAACCAAACAACCTAGAGAATCAAATCATTCGAATCGCTGATATGTAAGCCGGCTTCCGCGGCCTTCAAGCCAAGCGCCGTCATTTTGTACGTAGTCCCCATAGTCTGGCTCTCTCCTATTCTGAGCATCCCCAAATGCATCAGCATGCGGATAATCCGCTGCTCCAAAATATTTTGTGGACTGTCATAATAGAAAGGACGGATTAGCCAGCCCAGCGATTCGTAAAGAGAGGCTGCGGTGACCCAATCTCTTGCGCATTGACTGATCCAGTATACAAGAGAATTGATATTGGGAATTGCGCCTTTATAAAGTCTTAACCAAAAGCGGAATATCTGTATCACGCTAACTTGATTTCCTTCTTCCATAAGCGCAGTTCCGCTTTCAGTCAGGATCAACCGGGCGTTGTTTTCCCTGATCCATTTTTTAGCGTAAGCATAATCGTACAGCAGCGCAAAGCGATCGGGATATTCAATGCACGAGCGTCCATACCCGAACCTCCACGCTCCCTTGGTAATCAATGGCTCGGAAATATGCAGTGTACTCATGAGCTGCTGCTGATTTCGCCTATACATGAATCCTTCCTGATTCAACTCGATATCATGTCTGCCGACGTATTTAAGAATCAGCATGAGATCTTCTGCGGCGAGCCCCTGCTCATCCCGGTACACTTCCGGGTCATCACTTAATCGCTCCAGATTTTGATGAAGCCGTTCACGCAGCACGTCACGAAACCGCTCCTTCATATCCGAAGGCACTTGAAACAAGTACTTGGTGGAATGGGTAAAGCCGTTAAACAACCAGCCGCTTCGGCGATAACGTGCGACCGCCTCACGCGGACTTTCCGTTTTGGCGGCGGCAGCTTTCTTGTTTGAAGAAGCTTGTTCCTCTTTCTCCTCCAATTCCGCCGAATGACGGATCGCAGCCGTCAATTCTTCCAGGCTATAGCCTGTTCGGGTGTCAAATGCCAGGTTGTTCAGAAAACGCAAATCGCTTGGTGACAAGCTGCTGACCTGCTCCTCGAAAAACTCTCTGCGTCCGAGCTTGGACAGAATACTCTGGATCAGTTCATGCTTTGAATTCCGCTTAGCGTCACAATCATAGTGATTCGCTATATTGCTAAGCTGTCCAATATCGGCATATGTGAGCATATCCGCTAGATTCATCTTCCATCGCCTCGCCGTTTTACAACCATTATGGGAAGGTTTTGGACATTTGATACCTGATACACTTCGGTTTAACGAAATATTTTTTATTTTTTTTGTATATAGAAATGACTATGCTCTCTTATTAAATGATAGAATACTTACTGATTGCTGCAGAGATTTCGCTTATGATGAATTACATCTAAATAAAATGAAAAAACCGCTTTATATGAAGGAAATGATTGAATCACTACAGGAGGATAGGATCATGAGAACCCCAGAACATGAAATATAACTAGGTGCGAATCGAATCCGTGGACCTCCATTAAGAGCTTTTCAACAATGAAACAACACTCTTAATAAAAGCTTGGAGGTTATGTGAAATGATAAAAGATACAGCGTTTATGGCCTTAATTCAAGATATCGATCAACATTTTTCAGGATGGGACTTCTCGCGAATTACAGCATCAGGCCGCATGCAGTCCCATGCCCTCCCCTGGTCTTTAGGCAGCATGGTCATTCCGTTCATGCGAGATGCCGCTACGATGCTGGATATGGGGACAGGCGGAGGAGAGTTCCTATCCTCCCTTCATCCACTGCCGAAAACGGTTTATGCCACTGAAGGGTATAAACCAAACGTACCGATTGCACGACAAAAACTTGAGCCGCTTGGCGTAAAAGTCGTCTATTTTGAAGAGGATTCCTCGCTGCCTTTGAAGGATCATTTTTTTGATCTGATCATCAATCAGCACGAGTCCTATTCCGCAGCGGAAATCCAAAGAATTCTTAACGATCAGGGCGTGTTCATAACCCAGCAATCTGGGGGAACCGACTGTTATGGAATCAACGAATGGTTTGGCGTTCCGTTAAATGAAGAGTTCGCGCATTGGGATCTGGCAACCGCTGTCCAAGAACTGCAGGATCACCGTTTCAACGTCACCTTCAGCCGGGAAGCCTTTTCACCGCAACGGTTTTATGACATCGGTGCACTGGTCTATTACCTGCAAGCGATTCCCTGGCAGATTCCCGATTTCACGGTGGAACGGTACCTTGAGCCTTTATATCAGATTCATCAGGAAATCCGGACCAAGGGCTATTTCGAGGTGCAGCAGCATCGGTTTATTTTAATAGCGCAAGCGTAAAACTTCATCCTAATACCAAAAAAGAGCCTTCCCGCGGGGAAGGCTCTTACTTCATTAATGAATCTCCATGTTACGACTGTTTTGTCAACAGATGCTTGGTACAGTTAAACAGCAGGGGCGACCAGTCATCATCTTTTCTCTCCAGGACGGTGAGCGACAAATTGCCGATCCGCTCGCTTAGAACGCCGCGGCACACCAGCTTGTAGAGCTGCGCTAAAAAACCACCGTGGCTGACAACCAGAATATTAGCGTTTGGGTGTTTATGCCACATATCATCCAAAAAGACAAGCCCCCTGGATTGAAGCTCCAGATCCGTCTCCTGTCCCAAATCGAGCAGGTGCCAATCGGCACCGAACCGGGATTCACGTTCTTCCGCTGTCAGACCTTCCACCTGACCGTACTTGCGCTCGCGCAAACGGTCATCGGGCGGCATCAATGGAATGTTCAGCATGGACGAGATGATCCTGGCGGTTTCTTCAGCACGGGAAAGTCCGCTGCTAACGGCAAAGTCCCACCGGTATGGCTCCTGCAGTAGTCGTTCCCCAAGCAAACGGGCTTGACGACGACCTTCCTCATTCAGTGGAATGTCCGTTTGACCTTGGATTTTGCCTAACGCATTCCAATCCGTTAAACCATGACGAACCAAGCCGATTTGCATGCCGCATCTCCTCCATCCTAACCTCTTTTTTATCTTCTGACTCGATTTAATTTTTTCAGGAAAAACATGGCGAATCCAATGCCCAATAGGGATAGTATCATCCAATATTCTGGCTGGGTCGGGCTCATATCAACCACAAAAGGATCAATAATGCCGCTGTTGGTTTTCGGAATCTTGTAATCGTCCTGAGAGTTCAGGGTTTGGGCCGTATCAGCCACCCCCGTAGGAATGATCCCTGTCGTTACCGCTTCCGGAACTGGCTCCGGCTGATTGCCGGTTGCTGCAAAATAAACGAAGCTGCATACAAACAGAGCTAAAAAACCGGCAATCATAAGTGTCAGCCGCTTGCGGAACACTCGGCTTACCGCCCGACTCTTAGACGTTTCCTCCACCAACCATGGGAAATCCCGATAGATGCGGTCCATCACGTTGCGGTTGATCTGTTCAGCGTCCATGTCGGGGATCTCATGTTCCAGAACGTGAACCATGTTCTGGCTTTCCACCCACATTTCGTACTCCGCTGCACACGAGCTGCAGGTTTGAACATGTGCTATCAGCCGTTGTCGCCGCAGATCATTGTCCGGCAAATCCCAGACAGTTTCCATCAGCTCTTGGGCTTCATCGCAAGTCATCTGTTCTTCATCCCTCTCAGATCCTCAATAACCGGCTCATAAAAATAGGGTTCGAGCTGAATTTTGACACTGCCGCGAGCTCTGAACAACAATGACTTAACCGAACTGACGCTTTGACCTAAAATATCCGCGATTTCCTGATAATCCAGTTGATCATATTCCCGCAGAATCAGCGCCGATCTCTGTTTCTCCGGCAAATTATTAATTGCTTCCCTTACCATATGTACTCGTTCACTGCGTAGGATTGCCTGCTCCGGAGCAACCTCCAGCGGAGCCACAGGCACGACCCCGCTCTCCTCCAGCGGCAATGTGCCGCTCCGATGCTTGCGCAGTTCGCTGAGAACGGTGTTGCGGGCTATGGTATAGAGCCAGGTCGAGAAGGATGCATCCACTTCCCGGAATGAGTGCAAACTCCGGAATGCCTTATAAAATGTTTCCGAGCATAAATCTTCAGCCATAAGCTCCATGTGCGAACTTTTTAACATATGATAGACAAATGCTAATATTTTTCTCTGATAACGCCGCATTAATTCGGAATAAAGTTCGGTATTGCCTTGCTTAATTTCTTGGATTAGTTGGGAATCCGTCATATGATTTTTCGTTCCTCCTTCACCATCCGGTGCCTCTTCCCTGTCCATTACATCTCCCTCCGGATGCAATGTTCAAGGATTTGTGCAAAAGTACCGTCAAACCATATATAGTTACGCCACAAGATGTCTGACTATTCTATGTATTTGGCAATTTCCCCAAATCTTCTACACTAGCACTCTAGCATTATAGCACATATTGGAGAAAAGTTCAGGTTTGTGGCAGCAGCTTTGCCACGGATAGGAAAAAAGACAAAAAAAATCCGCCTTCAACATTGAAGGCGGTTGCACACAGTGCAATATTTTGGATAGGAGTGGAGAGAAACCATACTGTACTTTTATTATATGTATACGTTTTCATTTTGTCAACACTGAAAACGCATTTATTTCCGGTTGTTTAAAAACAACCGGAAAATTACTGGTACACCGAGTGTCCTTGCGACAGCAGAAGCTCTTTCGCCCGCTCCTGTTCGATTTCATTGCGGAAGGAAAGCCTCATCACACCAGGCACATCTTCCCGGCTCTCGATAATCTGCATGTTGCTGAGGTTGATGCTGTTCGTCCCCAAATCCGTCGCTATGCGGCCAATGATACCCGGATGGTCAGGCACGTCCAGATACAAATCATATTGGGGAACGATCATTCCCTTCCTTCGCTCCGGCAGCACGCTGCGGAATTCCCCCGCTCTGCGGAAAGCCTCTTCAATAGCAGCCCCGTCCTTCGACTCCAGCATGTCCATAAATCGCTGGATTCCTTCGTTCCAGTCTCGTAACAGCGGCAGCATGACATTGCGATTATTTAATAGAATGTCCCGCCAAACGACCGGGTCGCTGGACGCGATACGGGTAATATCCCGAAAGCCCCCTGCAGCCAGCGTACGGTACAACGGATTATCGTCATTGTAGGAGCTGATCTGGTTCACCAAGGCCACTGCGATCACATGAGGCAGATGACTGATGGCTCCAACAATCTCATCGTGCAGCCTTGGCTCCACTTTTACAATGTGAGCACGCGTATATGACAGAAGCTCCACAAGGATGTCCAGCTTCTCCTGAGGGACATCATCCGGCGGAGTAAGCACATAATATGCATTCTCGAATAAGACGGTGGAGGCAGCGCCGACACCGGATCTTTCCGAGCCGGCCATCGGATGTCCACCGATAAAATAGGCATCCTTAAGGGCAAGTTGGGATGCGCATTCGGCAATACTTGCTTTGGTACTGCCTACATCCGTAATAATGCATCCGGGTTTAAGCCGCAATTCACTCAGACGTTTTATGTACATCTCGAGACTTCCTACCGGAACGCACAAAAATATGACGTCCGCGTCCTGGGCAGCTTCTTCCACCGAAAGCGTAACCTTATCGACAACGCCCTTGGCGATTACCTGGTCGGCATATTCCTGCGTGTGGGCATAACCGGTAACGGTTATGCCTGGTTTACCTTTGAAGTTTAATGCTAACGAACCGCCGATCAAGCCGACGCCGAAAATAGAAATTTGCATGGTCATGTTCTCTCTCACTCGTTTCAAGCTGCGATTATTGTTATGTTATTAGATCAAGCTGGAGCATTCACTTCTTGGAGCACTTGTTCCAATGCGCCGATGAAAGCCTTGTTTTGTTCTTCAGAGCCAACGGTTACGCGAATATAGTTCGGGTAAACCTCAAAACCCGGACGTACGATGATGCCTTTGCTCAGCAGGGATTTGAACACTTCGGTACCTGGTCTCTTCACATCCACCATGATGAAGTTCCCGTTCGCAGGAAAATAGGATAATCCAAGACGATCAAACTCCCGCTGCACATAAGTGATTCCCTCAGCATTCAATTGACGGCATTTAGCTACGAATTCCTGATCTTTCAAGGCGGCCTTCGCGGCCACTTGGGCCAGGCGTCCTGTATTAAACGGCTCACGCACTCGGTTAATCAAGGAGATAACCTCAGGTTGCCCGATGCCGTAGCCGATGCGAAGAGCAGCCAGGCCGTATATTTTGGAGAAGGTACGCAGAACGACCAGATTCGGATAACGTTCCATTAACTTGATGCTGGCCGGATACGAAGCGTCCGTTACGTATTCATAATAAGCTTCATCAAGCACAACCATCACGTGAGCAGGGATTTCATCCAGGAAAGATACCAGCTCGTTCTCGGAAACGATGGTTCCGGTCGGATTATTCGGATTGCACACCCAAATGATTTTGGTTTTGTCCGTAACGATTTTTGCCATGCCCGGCAGATCATGCTTCCCGTTAACCAGTGGCACCTCAATGCTTGTCGCACCTTCAATATCCGCATTCGTTTTATACACCGAGAAGGTCTGATCGGCCATAATGGTTTCGTCTCCCGGCTCCAGGAACGCACGAATAATGAGGGCGATGATTTCATCGGATCCGCATCCGAAAATAATCTGATTGCGTTCAATACCAAGCTGATCAGCAAGCTCCGCCGTTAAATCGGCCGAACTTCCATCCGGATACAGGCTGAGCGTTGCCAGCTCAGCGGTAATGGCTTCGGTTGCGCGCGGTGAGCAGCCATACGGATTCTCGTTGGAGGCCAGCTTAATGACCACATCCAGGCCTAGTTCTTTTTTGACTTCTTCGATGGGCTTCCCGGGTTGATATACAGGAAGATTAACAATTTGCGCTTTCGGTTTCATTCGATATTCGCCTCACCTTTCATAACTGCTTAAACACAACACTATCCCTTTAATTGTGCCACAAACTCCCTGATTTGCAAAAGTCCCTGCTGTCTTGTCTCTTCCTTCTCAAGGAGGGGAATAGTAGACTCGATCTGACGTACTATGGCACTGCCAACAACGACGCCGTCGCAGATTTTAGAGAATCTGGCAACCTGTTCGCCGGACGAAATGCCAAAACCAATCGCGATGGGCACATTGCTGTACTGCTTCACCGTTTCAAGGAATGACTCCACTCCTGCATAAAAATCGTTGCGCTCGCCTGTCACGCCAAGCGAGGATACGCAATACACAAAGCCGGTCGCTTCCGAAGCGATGCTCGCAATCCGCTCATGGGAAGTAGGTGCCACCAGTGGAATCAGGTGAACGCCCGCAGCATGAGCCCGTTTCCGAACCTCTTCGGATTCTTCCACCGGCAGATCTGGAATAATCAGCCCGCTGATATCATGCCTTACCACTTCTTCGAAGAACACATCCAGTCCGGTCTGCAGAACCGGATTGTAATAGGTGAACAGAATGAACGGCAGCTTACTGCCTCGTTCTCTCGCCAGGCGCGCGGTCTCCATGCAAGTGCGGATGTTCACCTTGCTCTTCAGGGCACGCTCGGAAGCACGCTGGATGACCGGGCCATCGGCGAGGGGATCAGAATAAGGAACGCCGAGTTCGATAATGTCGGCTCCCGCCATTTCAAGCTCATGTATGATATCCAGCGTCGCTTTCACATCCGGATCCCCAACGGTCAGATAAGGAATCAGGGCCGTCTTGTTTTGTTGATTCAACAACGCAAAGGTCTGGTCAATTCGGTTCATTCGGATTTCCCTCCCGTGTAAGCCATGATGGACTCCACGTCCTTGTCACCGCGACCGGACAAATTAATGACGACGATATCGTCCTCAGTCCACGCGGAGGCCATTTTTACGGCTTGCGCCACGGCATGCGCCGATTCCAGCGCAGGAATGATGCCTTCCGTTCGGCATAAGAGCTGCAAGGCATCCAATGCCTCTTGGTCGGTTATAGGCACATACTGCACGCGCTCAATATCTTTTAAGTAGGAATGCTCTGGCCCAACGCCGGGGTAATCCAGACCGGCAGAAATGGAATGTGCCTCCTGAACCTGTCCATACTCATCCTGAAGCAAATAACTCATCGATCCCTGGAATACGCCTTGGGTCCCTTTGGACATGGTGGCCGCATGATAATCGGTATCGATCCCTTTCCCGGCCGCTTCGACACCGATTAGACCGACTTCCTTATCTTCCAGGAACGGGTAGAACATGCCGATCGCGTTGCTTCCTCCCCCGATTGGTGCAAGAATCGCGTTTGGAAGTCTTCCTTCCGTCTCCAGAATCTGCTTGCGGGTCTCGTCACCGATGATCCGCTGGAAGTTCCGGACCATCATCGGATACGGATGCGGACCTACTGCGGAACCAAGCACATAGAAGGTATCCTCAACGTTGCTGACCCAGTAGCGAAGCGCCTCGTTGCCGGCATCCTTCAGCGTTCGGCTTCCCGACGTCACCGGAATCACTTCGGCTCCGAGCATTTTCATGCGGAATACATTCAACTGCTGCCGCTTGGTATCCTCTTCGCCCATGAACACCTTGCATTCGAGACCGAGCAGAGCGGCTACGGTTGCAGTGGCAACTCCATGCTGCCCGGCGCCCGTTTCGGCAATGACCTTGCCTTTGCCCATACGCTTGGCTAGCACGCCTTGAGCAATGGCGTTGTTGATTTTGTGGGCGCCTGTGTGGTTCAAATCCTCCCGCTTCAGATAAATTTTAGCCTTGCCGAGGTGTTTGCTGAGTCGTTCAGCATAATATAAGGGCGTTTCCCGTCCGGAATACTGTTTAAGCAAATAAGCGATCTCCTCTTTGAAGGCAGGATCCTCCGAAAAGCGAATATACTCTTGTTCAAGCTCTATTAAAGCGTTCATGAGCGTTTCCGGCACAAACCGGCCACCAAACACTCCAAAACGTCCATTACGGTCAGGAAGTTGTGTCATTTCCCCTTCACCCTTTCTATGAATGCCATCACTTTGTTTATGTCCTTCACGCCAGGCTCGCTCTCAACGCCGCTGGATACATCCACGCCGTAGGGAGCGTATTGGCCTATTAAATGCGATACATTATCCGAATCCAATCCGCCGGCTACAAACAAGGGGATCCCTTGCCGTTTCGCCCATTGCTGGTAAGGTGGGATGAGATCCCAGGCAAATGTCTTGCCAGAACCTCCGCCATACACCGGATCATACGTATCGATCAGCAATCCGTCGATGCAGCCCGCATACGGATCCAGTGCTGACAGACGTTCCGATTCCGGGCGGTCACTCCCGATCGATATCGCCTTAAAAACGGAAACCGGGAAGCGCTCCTTCACTTCCCGGCAAAATTGCGGCGATTCCTGACCATGCAGCTGCACGATGTCGAGCGCTGCTTCTCGTAGAAGCTCTTCCAGCTCATTCAAATCAGGGTTAACCAAGACGCCGACAGCGGCGGGAATCTTGTTATGATCCCATTCCCGCAATACTTGCATAAGCTGTGCAGCCTGCTGCGGAGATACCTTCCGCCGGCTCTTGGCAAATACGAATCCGATATAATCCACAGGTAAGTTTATCATAGATTTTAGCACTTCAACGCTTTGAAGTCCACATATTTTTAGCGCTGTACTCATCACCCAATATCCCCTTTATTCTACGTCTGCAGCGATCGGCAAGGGTCCCATTAGATCGTTTACCGCGCGGAACACGTCCTGCTGGCGCATGAAATGCTCCCCTACCAGAACACCATGTGCCCCAACATAATGCAAGTAGGAAATATCGGCTGGACCTGATATTCCGCTTTCGCTGATCAAGGTAATTCCCTGCGGTACTTGTGCCGCGATATCGGCTGTTGTCTGCAGCGATGTTTCAAAGGTCCGCAGATTGCGGTTATTTATTCCGATCAGCTGAGCTGTTCCCAGCCCAAGAACCGATTCCAGCTCCTGTCCATCATGGACCTCAATCAGGCTATCCAAGCCAATCGAGCCGGCGATGTCTATAAACTCCGCAATCCGCTCAGGCTCCAGTATGCTCGCTATTAAGAGAACCGCGTCCGCACCTAACAGTCGCGCCTCGTAAATCTGAGTCTCGTCGATAATGAAATCCTTCCGCAGCAAAGGAATGTTGACGGCCGCCCTTACCGCTTTCAAATACTCTCCACTACCCTGAAAATAGTCCTTGTCGGTCAGCACGGAAAGACAGTCGGCATCGGCTGCCTCATATGCTTTGGCGATCATAACCGGATCAAAGTCCGGACGAATTAGCCCTTTGGACGGCGAAGCCTTCTTCACCTCGGCAATTAACCCCATGCTGCGTTTACGCCCCGTCGACAACGCCTTCCCAAAGCCGAGAGTCGGCGGTAAATCCGCTATTTGCCTCTCTGCCTCCGAGATGCTGAATGTATCTCGCAGCTGAGCAACTTCTCTACGTTTCGTTTCTACTATTCGATCAAGATACATAACTCATTTCCCCCGTTCTTGAGATCAGCTGCTCCAGCTTGGACTGAGCCAGCCCTGAATCGATCGCTCCCGCAGCGCGCTGCACACCTTCGGCCAAACTATCCGCAAGCCCAGACACATAGATGCAGGCACCGGCATTGGCAAGCACGATATCCCGATAAGCACTGCGCTCACCGCGCAGCACGGATCCGATGATAGCCGCGTTCTCTTTTGCATCGCCGCCCAGAATATCGCTCATCGGATGAACCGACAGTCCCAGGTCATGCGGATGAATGTCATACGTTCGGACTTCTCCGCCACGAAGCTCGGATACGCGCGTAGGTGCAGAGATGCTAATTTCATCCAAGCCGTCATGGCTGGTTACCACCATGGCCCGCTTTAAACCAAGCTCTTTAAGCACCTGTGCGATGGTTTCCGTTTTGTTCATATCGTATATCCCGAGCATCTGCCGATCTGCGCCGGCCGGGTTTGTCAAAGGCCCCAGCATGTTAAATACGGTTCGAACCCCGAGCTCTTTGCGAGGAGCTGCGGCATATTTCATCGAAGGGTGATAGATCTGGGCAAACAGGAAACAAATTCCGATATCATTCAGACAGGCTGTCGCTTGCTCTGCCGTCAAGTGGATATTCACGCCCAGCGCCTCGAGCACATCGGCGCTGCCCGCCCGTCCCGATGCCGAGCGGTTGCCGTGTTTGGCCACTCTGACCGAAACCGAGGAGGAGATAATGGCGGATACGGTAGAAATGTTAAACTTATGAATCCCGGATCCTCCGGTGCCGCATGTATCCAGCAGCTGGTTTCGCTCGGTAACGACGCGCCCGCCCGCACCACGCATCGCCTCGGCGAAGCCGGTGATCTCTTCGACCGTCTCCCCCTTCATTCTCATGGCCGTAAGCAGCGCCCCGATTTGGGAATGGGTTGCCTGGCCTTCCATAATGGACTGCATGACCCCGCGCGCTTCCTCCCGGCTCAGATCTTGACCTTGAATCAGCTTCGTAAGGCTGGATTGCATCGTTTCCATGACGTTCATTACGTTCTCCTCCTTCGGTTTAAGGTGTGTATTGGTACAGGTAATCCTGATTAATTAAATCGTTAGCCCCCGTGCTGGACGGAAACATCGCTTCCGCGACGCGGATCGCCTTCAGCATCCCTTTGGCTTTGTTGATGGTTTCTTCATATTCCTTCTCCGGTACCGAATCCCATACGATGCCGGCCCCCGCCTGGACATAAGCTTTGCCCTGACGAAAAATGATCGTACGGATCGTGATGCAGGAATCCATATTGCCGCCGAAGCCGAGATAACCGATGGCGCCCGCATACGCGCCTCTTGCTTCCCGTTCCAGCTCCGCAATAATTTCCATGGCCCTTAGCTTCGGAGCACCGGATACCGTTCCTGCCGGCAAGCAGGACAGAAAAGCATCGAAGAAATCCTTATCCTCTCTCAGCTGACCGGAAACGCTGGATACCATATGCATCACGTGGGAATACTTTTCAATTTCCATGAACGTGTCGCACTTCACTGTGCCGAACTCTGACACGCGGCCCAGATCATTGCGGCCCAGGTCCACCAGCATCAAATGCTCGGCTCGTTCCTTCTCGTCCTGCAGCAGATCTTCGGCTAGCGCCTGATCTTCGGCCTCATCGCTGCCTCTAGGTCTGGTACCTGCAATCGGTCTTGTTTCCAATCTTCTTCCATCCACCTTCACCAGGGCTTCCGGGGAGGTTCCTACGATAATGTCGTCGTCCATCTTGAGGTAGTACATATACGGTGAAGGATTTAGCGTTCTCAGCACCCGGTATACGTGAAGCGGCGATACTTCGGTCTCAATATGGAAGCGCTGGGACAATACCACCTGAAAAATATCACCAGCACGAATGTATTCCTTTGCTTGCTCCACATTGGAGAGGTACTTCTCTTTTGTCATATTGGATTTAATGTCGCCCATATCAACATCCGCCGGAATGCCTTTGGAGTTCACGTTCTCCCGCGGTCCCTGTTCTTGCAGCTGCTCGGCTGCGGCTTCCAAGGTACGGCATACATCCCGATAGCTTTGCCGGATGGTTTCGTCCGAATCCCCCGGCTTCACATGTACGTTGCCAACCAGCATGATCTGCTGCTTCACATGGTCGAAGACAATGACTTGATCGCAAAACATGAACCGGATATCATCCATTCCGAGATCGTCCATCGCATGTGCCGGAAGCTTCTCATAATATTGGAGCAGGTCATATCCAAAAAATCCGATAGCCCCTCCGGTAAAAGGTGGCATCTCCTTCAGCTGCGGGCTGCGGTACGTTCGCAGCAGCGCCTTTAACTCCTCGACAGGCTTTCCTTTCAGCAGGGAACGCTCTCCGTTCCTTTCAATTTCGATCTTTCCTTTTTTACCCGTAATCATTAAGAAGGGGTCTGTTCCAATAAACGAATACCGTGCCCACTGTACTCCGCCCTCAACGCTTTCAAGTAAAAATGCCCGCTTCCGTTCCGCATATCGTTGAAAAATGCGAATCGGGGTTTCCATGTCGGCTAACAGTCTGATCGCTACCGGAATCAGGTTATATTCACCTGCCATAGCCACCACTTGCTCCATTGATGGATTCGCCATGTCAATCCCTCCTTAATTGATGGTATACAACAAAAAAACCTCTACCGAAGTAGAGGTTAACGTTCAGAATAAGTCTATGAAAAAAGAGCGCGGTCAAGGAATTCAGAGCCCATTCAACAACGAACTACAGCGGCTATTGTTCCATTGACGGATACAAGAAATAGGCTTGTAACCAGCCGTGAACATGCTGTACTATTCATCATGAAATCAAGTTCATCCTTAATCCCGATTATGTTATTGCCTAAAATGCCTCAGCTCTTCTCAACTCAACTCATCTGTAAAACCTAACTCTACTCAGCTATTCTGATATCACTATACAGGATGAAGCCCTGTTACTGCAACCCTAAATTTCTACATCAGGCGTTGGAGCCTGATAAATCCGGTCGCAGCCGCTTGGCTTCATTCAAATACACATGCTTAATCTCGCTCTGGCTTTTATCCGTATTGACCTGAATCATAAACCGGATGCAGCGCGGCAGACTGCCTTGAACCGGTATTTCAACCGAACACATCAATGGGACCAGATCCCAGCCTTCCAGCTGGCGTATCGCTTTGGCCGGAAACGTCGCGTCCAGATCCTGTGTCATCGTAATCCATATATTGCTGATATACTCCGGCTGAAGCTCGTTGCGTCTCACCATCTCTTCAAGGAGCCTCAGCGTTTCCTGTACAATCTCCTGCTCATCGTTGCGGGTGACGGTTGTCGCCCCCCGGATTCCCCGATTCATCATGAACTATCCCTCTCCCTTCAACTGTTCAACCACGGATCGAACAGCTTCTACCGGTACATCCTTAACGATGCTGACGGAGCCGATGGATTCCGGTACGATAAATACCATATTTCCCTCGGCAAACTTTTTATCATGCTGCATAGCGTCCATAATTCGCTCAACCGAGACGTCACCCGGCAAGGTTACCGGCAGATTCACCGCCTGGAGCATGCTCACCGTCTCATTGTGCAGATCCGCCGGTCTGCCAAGCTTTTCGGCAAGGCGGGCCGAGCCTGCCATGCCGATGGCAATCGCCTCGCCGTGCAAGAAGCGTCCGTAGCCGCCAACGGCTTCAATGGCATGACCGATGGTATGCCCGAGATTAAGGATGGCACGCAAACCGCCTTCCCGCTCATCCTGGGATACGACGTTCGCCTTGATCGCGCAGCCGCGCTCCAGGCCATATATCAACGTATCAGGATCCAGGCTCAGCAGCTTTTGCCCATTCTCCCGGCACCAATAGGCAAAATCACGGTCCAGGATCAAACCATGCTTCACCATCTCTGCAAGACCAGAAGACACCTCGCGCGGAGGCAATGACATCAGCGTGTTCACATCGTAAACCACCATAACGGGTTGATGGAACGCGCCGATCATATTTTTGGCTAACGGATGGTTGACCGCCACTTTGCCGCCAACGCTGCTGTCATGGGCCAGGATGGTGGTCGGGATCTGAACAAACGTCACGCCGCGCATATACGTTGCCGCGACGAATCCGGCCAAATCACCAACAACGCCTCCACCCAGCGCAAATACTGCCGAGCTGCGATCCAGCTTGCCGTTGATTGCTGTAGTCATTACCTCTTCATAGACCTGAAGCGATTTGGAGGATTCACCGGAAGGGACAATATGGGAAATAACCGTGTATCCTTCCGATTTTAACTGCTCCTCCACTTGAGACAAATAATGAGGCGCTACTTTATCATCCGTTACAATCAAATGCGGGCTCTTGCGTGTAATTCCATGCTTCGCGCTCAGCTCACCGATGGTATCCAAAATGCCAGCTCCGATATAAATCGGATAGGAACGCTCTCCCAGCTCTACCTGAAGTGTTCTCATATTAGTAGTTCTCCAGCTGCTTCAGGTAGTTCTGGTAATTCGCATGAATTTCTTCCATCGAATCACCGCCAAACTTCTCAAGGAAAGCCTTCGCTACTTCCCATGTCACAACATGCTCCATGACAACGCTGGCGGCCGGAACCGCACAGGCATCCGAGCGTTCAACCTGAGCCGTGAAAGCTTCCTTTGTATCGATATCCACGCTTTGGAGCGGCTTGTACAGCGTCGGAATCGGCTTCATGACGCCTCGAACGACGATCGGCATGCCGTTGGTCATCCCGCCTTCAAATCCGCCCAGGCGATTGGTTGCACGGTGGTATCCGCGCTCTTCGCTGTACATAATCTCGTCATGTACCTGGGAACCGGGCAATTGGCCCGCTTCAAATCCGATTCCGACCTCAACGCCCTTAAAGGCATTAATCGACATCACGCCCTGTGCGATGCGGCCATCCAGCTTGCGGTCATATTGGACATGGCTGCCCAATCCGACCGGCACGCCTTCGATGATGCATTCCACGATGCCGCCGATGGAGTCGCCTTCTTTTTTGATCTGGTCTATGTAGGCTTCCATTTTCTTCTCGGTCTCTTCGTCCACCACGCGAACCGAGGAGGCTTCCGTACGCTCGATCAGCTCATCGATCGAAAGATTGTGCGGGGGAGCTTCGATCTCGCCAATCCGGATGACCTGGCCTGCCACTTTAACGCCGAATTGTGCCAGGAATTGTCTCGCGATAGCACCTACCGCTACGCGAACTGTGGTTTCACGGGCACTGGAGCGTTCCAGCACGTTACGCAGATCCTTCAAATTGTATTTCAAACCGCCGTTTAAGTCGGCATGTCCCGGTCTTGGACGGTGTACCCGTCTTTTCACCTCGTCGTTGCCCTCAATCGGCTCCACGTTCATAATGTTCTGCCAATGCTTCCAGTCATTATTCTGCACGACCAACGCGATGGGCGCACCGGTTGTATAGCCGTGACGCACACCTCCTAGGATTTGCGCGGTATCCTTCTCGATCTGCATGCGGCGTCCCCGGCCATATCCCTTCTGTCTCCGATGAAGCTGAAAGTTCAATGCTTCGAAATCAAGCTCCAAATTACTTGGAAGTCCTTCGATTATAGTTGTCAGCTGAGGACCGTGCGTTTCCCCGGCAGTTAAAAAGCGTAAGCTCATGATGCTTTTCCCCCTTTAAACTTTTAAGCGTTAAACCGCTAAACTCCGTAAATATCTTCTGCTCATTATAGTATAGGTCTAACGCTTTGACAAGAATGCCTCAAGACAAGCAAAAGCGCCTCTCATCCTTCGGATTGAAAAGCGCTTATGCGTTATGATTAGCTGTCTCTATTGAATTTTACGGTAGAAAAAGGTCTCGTTGCTCTCCAGGCCATATTGTCCCGGATTAAAGATCTGTTCCGTGCTGCCCACAAACAAGAATCCGCCTGGCTTTAGGCTTGAGGCAAACTTCTGGTACAGCTTGTGCTTGGCGCCTTCCGTGAAATAAATCATCACGTTTCGGCAAACAATCAGATCATATCCCGTCTCGAAGCGGTCCGTCAGCAGATTCTGCTTATGAAAGGTTACTTCCTTCTTCAAATGCTCACTGAAGCGATACACCGAACCTTCTTCCTTAAAATAGCGGGCGGCTACATCCGGAGGCACATCCTTCAATGACCTCTCGACATATAGGCCCTCCTTCGCTTTATGTAATGCGCCGTCATCAATATCTGTCGCCGCGATGCGCGCACGGCTCAGCATCTTCTGTTCGGACAGTATCATAGCAAGCGTGTAAGGCTCCTCACCCGTGGAGCAGGCGGCGCTCCATATTTTCAATACCCCGGGATTCTGCTGGGATATCTCCGGCAATATTTTGTCACGGAGAACCTCCCACCGGTTGGGATTGCGCCAAAACTCCGAGACGTTAATTGTCATCCGGTCTAAAAACTCATGAAATAATGGCTTGTCCTTCATCATTGCGTCGTAGAAGGCCGAAAAGGTTTCAAAGCCCTTCTTCAAACGCAGCGTTGTCAGCCTTCGCTTCATCTGCGCCTCTTTATAATCTGCGAGATTGATCCCCGTGCTTCGTTCGATGCTGCGAACAAAGCCGATATAATCCGGATCATCCAGCACAGGTTCATGTTCCGTCATCGTATCATCCTGTTTAATCAGATTATTCCGCTTCCTTAGCTTACAGCCAAGGGGACAGCGTTTTGTTATATTCAACCAATTCCTTCTCTTCAAAGAAATTGGCAATTTCGCGTTGCGCGCTCTCCGGTGAATCCGATCCATGAATCAGATTGTGCGGCGTATGAGCTGAAAAATCCCCTCGGATCGTCCCGGGCAGCGCATCCTTCACATTCGTTTTGCCAATCACTTGGCGGGACAAAGCAATGATGTCGTCCCCTTCCCAAACCATCGCAAACACCGGTCCGGACGTTATAAACCCAACCAAGTTATCAAAAAAATCTTTGCCTTCATGTTCCGCATAATGGCGCTTGGCCTGCTCGTCTGAAATCTGCAGGAACTTGCCTGCAACCAGCTTGAATCCTTTATCCTCCAAACGGCCGACGATTCGGCCGATCAGCCCACGTTGTACACCATCCGGTTTAATCATTAAAAAAGTACGTTCCATTGGCCTCATCACGCTTCCCCTCATTCTAGGATATTGAACAATCATTCCATGCTCAGGTGATGTTACATGTTTGTACCCGTATTTTAACAGAAAGCAACCTCATGGTTAAGGCTAATATGACCGCTTTGTAATAAAATTTGCGATATCTCTAAGCTGTTTTTTGGTCTTGATGTCAGGCAATGTATCCAATGCGGCCAATGCTTTACGGATATACCGATCAGCGAGCGCCTCAGATCTCGATATACCATCGCTTGAGGTTACAAGCTTCACGGCGTCAGTCACATCACACTGGCCATTCAGTGCATGAATCCGATCCAGCTCTTGCAGCAGCGACTCCCTCCGTTTGCTATCTTCGAGAGCAAATATAACGGGCAGCGTAATATTCCCCTGCCTCATATCGCTCCCCGGCGGTTTGCCAATCTGCTTCTCCGTCCCGCACAGATCCAGAAGATCATCCTGAATCTGAAAGGCCATGCCGACGTTATATCCGAATCGATACAGGCTGTTTGCGACCTTGCGGTCCGCATCCGCAGCCAGTGCTCCGAGCTGGCAGCTGACGGCAATCAAGAGCGACGTTTTGCGGCGAATACGCAGAAGGTACCTTCTGACGTCCTGATCAGTATTAAAGAAATCACGAATCTGCTCCATTTCCCCGATGGACATCTCGACCATGGCCTTGGCGAGAATTTGATGAATCTCTGGCTGCTTCAGTTGGGTCGTCAACTCCAGCGCCTTGCCGTATATATAGTCGCCGGTATACATGGCAATCCGGTTGTCCCACTTCGCCTTTACCGTTGGCTTACCTCGCCGCGTGTCCGCATCATCGATCACGTCATCATGAACGAGCGATGCACTGTGAATCATCTCGAGCGGGACGGCCACATGCTTCAGCTTGTCAATGTCATAGTCGCCGAACTTACCGCCCATCAGCACAAAAACAGGACGGAGTCGCTTGCCTCCTGCTCTAAGCAGATGCAAGGAAGTCTCGGTTAGCTCTGGGCTGTCGCCTTCGACGCTGAGATAGAGTTCCTTCTCAATAACGTCCATATCTTTTTTTAAGGTTCCGAATATGTCAAATCGTTTCATCTTTTCACCCGTATGCTTAGATTCTCATTCCATCACTCCGGCACTACCTTGCGATCTTAGCAGGCCTAGCTCACCTACGAACTTGAAATATAAGCGTAACCCTTCTTTGTTGTCGTTCGTCCAAATCGTAGCACAGGTTCGTTAAGTCGTCATAACAACAGCGCTAGCTCCTTGGATGCGGCCCGGCCTGCTATTCTCCCCATCTCGTATACAATTGATGATCAATGCGCAAGCTGTCCAATACCTTGCCGACCAGAAAATTCACGATATCATCAATGGTCTTCGGTCCGTAATAGAACGCAGGCATCGCGGGAATGATTTTGACGCCAAGTTTGGCCAGCGCCAGCATGTTCTCCAGGTGAATCGCATGCAGAGGCGTTTCTCTCGGGACAAGCACCAGAGGACGGCCTTCTTTCATCATCACATCCGCGGCGCGTCCCATCAGATTGTCGGAAGAGCCGTGAGCGACCGAGGATAATGTCCCCATAGAGCATGGCATGATGATCATGCCTTCCACAAGGTAAGATCCACTGGCTATCGTTGCCCCGATGTCGGAGATCGGATGGTAGATGACACTCCCCTCATATCCGCCGAATTTCTCGGCCAGCACTTCTTCGCGGTTGCCTGCCTGAAAGCCCATTTCCTCCTTCAGAACACGCCATCCCGCATTGGAAATGATCAACTGCACATCATAGCCCAGCGAGAGCAGGCTCTCCGTAAGGCGAACTCCGTATATGCTGCCGCTGGCTCCCGTTATCCCGACAACCCAGCTTTTTCTGCGCAAGGATTTCATCAGATATACCGCACCACCAAATCAATCAGAGTGAATACAAACAGAATGATGCTCAGTGTACTGTTCATCGTAAAAAAGGCGGTTTGCAGACGGCTCATATCGTTTGGCGACAAGATGTAATGCTGATAGAACAAAATTCCGCAGGCGATGACCATGCCGATCAGATACCACCAGCCAACCGGTGTGACAAAGAAAAGAATGATAAAGCCGATAGCCGTTACTACGTGAAAACCGCGTGCGAACCACAACGCTTTATGCAAACCGAACCGGGAAGGAATCGAGTACAGCTTTTCTTTTGCATCAAACTTCTCATCCTGGCACGCGTAAACAATATCAAATCCCGCCGTCCAGAACGCAAGCGCGATATAGAATACAATGGCCTTCCAGTCGATTTGACCGGTTACCGCAACCCATCCGCCAAGCGGAGCAAGCGCCGTTGTAAGCCCGAGCACCAGATGGCAAAGCCAAGTAAACCGTTTGGTATATGAATAAATAATAAGCATAAAAATAGCGATAGGCAGCAAACGGAATGCAAACGGATCCAGCATGTAAGTGGCCCAGAAAAACACCGCGAAAGACAGAATAATGAATAAGATAACTTCCAGCGGTTTTAGCAGGCCTGCCGGAATGGCGCGACTTGCGGTGCGGGGGTTCTTGGCATCGATATGCTGATCCGTGAGCCGATTCAATCCGAACGCAGCGCTGCGTGCACCGAACATGGCAAGAAAGATCCATCCGATATCTCCCCAGGATGGTAGCTGGTCAAACACGACGGCCGATCCTAGAATCGCCCCCATAAAAGCGAAAGGCAGAGCAAACAGTGTATGCTCCACTTTAATCATTTCAAGATAAGTTCCTATTTTCTTAAACATCCAGATTCTCCTTGATCCCAATATGTAAGGCTGCTATGCCACCAGTCAAGGGATAGGCCTGAACCTGTTGAAGTCCGGTCTGACGGAAAGCTTCGGCAAGCTCCTCTCGTCCTGGGAACAACGCCAGCGATTCTGGCAGCCACTTATACTGCTCGTAACGCTTGGCTACCAGTTTCCCCATCCGAGGCAGCACTTGTTGAAAGTAGAAATAATAAATGCCTTTGAACGGCTGCCAAGTCGGCTTGGACAGTTCCAAACATACAACCATCCCGCCAGGCTTAACCACGCGTTTCATCTCATGCAGAACCTGCATGTAATCCGGTACATTGCGAAGACCGAAACCGATCGTCGCGTAGTCGAACTGATTGTCTTCGAACGGCAGGCTCATGGCGTTTCCCTGAACCAGCTCCACCTGTTGGTCCAGCCCATGTTTGGCAACCTTGCCCCGGCCGACATTCAGCATCCCCTCACTGAAATCGAGTCCAACTATGTGTCCGGATTCACTTGCCTGTGCCATACTAATCGTCCAGTCGCAAGTACCGCAGCATAGATCGATGGCCGTATCGCCATGGCGCATGTTCATCTTCTTCATCGTAAACTTGCGCCAAGCTTTATGTCTTCGAAAGCTGAGAATATCATTCATCATATCATATTTTCCCGAAATGCTTTCAAAGACGGAATGGACGTATTGCTCTTTTGGATTTTTGCCGTCATGCTTACTCATGTCTAACTTGGTTGTTTGATTATCCACAGCATCCCCCTACCCTTCACTTACGACGCACCGGTACGTGCTTAGCCGTTTCAGGAACGGGTCCAGCATACCGGCGTACGGGCTCTCTCCTACACGGTTTGCCAGCAGCAGCTGTACGGCATTTACGGACTCGCGCAGCTTGTCCAGCAGTTTCTCCGAAACCTTGTGCTTCAGGATCAGCTTCCTCCAGTCCTTCATATCCGTTTTCTTGCCAACCAGCATCTTCCGTTCCTCGTCGCTCCCTGACTCGATCAGATGCCAGTACACGTAACCACATCTGCCGACTTCAGGCGTCGCACAGCGTTCCATCTCCTGCACAAGCGTCTCACATTCCGTAATTTCCTTGAGCAGCTTCTCCCATGTTTCTTGTACGGACACTTCAAGCAGCGGAGTAAAAGAAAGAAACAGCTGCATATTCAGCTGTACCGTTAGCCGTAGATATTCTTCAGAAGGCAGCAGCGTTTTTTTCATTTTGCCGTATAATCTCATCTTCATCACATTAACATCGCTGACAGCCTTGCTAAGAAGCGAGATGACAGCAATTTCGCCCTTTAAGGCAAGGAGTTGATAAAAACGGCTGCTGAAATAATCCCCTGCAAGCACTTTTAACTGCCGGGATCGCATCATCGCCTCTCCTTGATTGCCCTCCGTAACGTCGATGCTCTCATGCGTATCGAGTCCCACCTGAACCAGTGAGGTAACCAGTGCGTACAATTCTTCATGTCCGGCAAGATTTCGTCCCGAATCCTTTAAAAATATGTATAGCAAATGAACACGGGCATCCGGAAAATTCGGAAGTTCCGTGTGGTTCTGAATCATATCATAATTTAAATATTTCTCTGCCAGTTCTGGTACGCGATACGATTTCATTCTCAGCCTCCGTGCACTTGATGTTCTTTTGTCCAATTGAGCCCACAATCCAATCTATTATAACACATGTTCAAGGCACGTACATGCCCTGCTATCTACTATTTTACCCCTTTCAAGGCCTGCTGAACTGCTTTAGCCAAAGATTCGTAAATGTCAGGTTAAGAGGGGCCGCAACGGATGGCGGAACATCGCCGTTCTCAAGCTGGGTTAGAGCTTCTGCATTGCGCAAGTCCCAGGCATCCTTGTTCATGTTCGAAGCCAGCAGCAGATACCGCTTCCCTCCCCAGCGATCGATGGCTACCACCCTTAGATACAACTGCTGCACATTATCCGTTCCTTCGAAGGTAAATGACATAATGCTGGCGATATCCTCATATACCTCGGCGGCCGTTTCCGGGGGGTCGCTTAATTTGATATCCAGCGTCAGGGCGCCTTCATCATAATCTGCCCGGCTTATTTTCAGATGAAGAGGAAGATTCATTAGGGAGTCCACGAGTTTGGCATCGCTTAACTCCCGACTGTGATAGGGAATCGCCGCTGCCACAGCGCCGACCTTATAACGGGCTTGCGATTGAAGACCCATTAACATTGCGAGCATGATAAATGCTATCGCCGCGGGCAGGAGTACGGCTCGTACGGATTGCCAGTGCTTCATGTCCTAAACCTCCTCTATTCCTAGTTTCTTCTGCTCCTCATGAGTCCATACCTCATTGTATAAAGAAAAAAAGCAGGCTATGCCTGCTTCAGGTAAAACGAGCCGATTCGGTTTAGAATAACGATCGAGATGTCCATGCCACGGCTACTCCCAGCGCAGCGATCCTCGCCAGATTCATGAGGACGAAATTTTGCACCGCGATCACAAATGTCTTCTCTTTGGAAGGATGGGCGGTGAACAGTGCGCTTTTTTTATAAACCGGGACAAGGGTGACGAACACCAGAAGAATTAACACGGGATGCACCTTCATCAGGAGAAGAGCCACCAGATCCAGATAAGCAAGGCAGTACAGAATTCGGAACAGCTTTAGAGATGGCCTGAATCCTATATATACGGGCAGCGTATACCGCTTGTTCTCCATATCCTCATCCATGTCGCAGATGTTGTTGGCCAGCATGATGTTGGCAATCCCCAGAATGGCCGGCAGTGATACCACCAGCAGCAGCAGTACCTCGGGAAGGTTCACCTGAAGGGACAGAACGCCGCCCTGGAGATCCAGAACCGCCAGATGGCCACCCTCGGCATGGATCCATGCCGAAATAAATAGGATGACAAATCCCATAAACAATCCGGAGAACAGCTCGCCTAGCGGCATCCGCGAGATCGGAATCGGTCCGAACGAATATAATATCCCTACGGCAAAAGACAATCCCCCCAGCAGCAGGATTAACCAGCCCGTAGATAAGAACAGCGCAATCCCTGCACCAACGGCTGTCAATAGCAGTACGATGATGACGGAGACGACCGCAGGCTCCTTGAGGTTATAACGTACAATGGCATTGTGCTGCTCGTAACCGAACCCGTTCTTTTTAATCGCTTTTTTATAGTCGTAATAGTTATTGATGGCCGTCGTTGCCATATCAAACGACAGCAATGATGCCAGCATCAGGGCAAAATGATACCCATCGAACTGCTGAAAACGAAACAACGCATACAAAGTGCCGAACAGGAACGGAATCATGCTGGCTACCTTTGTCTGTATTTCCACCAGTTTAAAAAAAGCCCGGATTCCCATGACCATCATCCTTTATCCAATTGATCTGATTTCAGATTAAAGGATTTCATGGCCGTGGTCTGTTGGAATTGTACTTGACAAACGAGTTTACAAATGTGACGAATGTTACTTTTGGAGCAAGATCACATTTATTCCGGGATGTTCTGATCCTTCCGCCTGCGGCTCCAAGGCGTACCCAGCAGCGGCAGCGCCCAGCGGTCCAGACCATACCAGCCCGCCACTTTCCAGGCCATTACGAGCCAGGTAGCCAGGATAAACAATAATGGATTGGAGCTTACCGTGCCCGCGAATAAAAAGCTGGCATTCATTAATCCGCCGAAAAACGCGGCAATCCCCGTCAGCAGACCCAATATCAGCCCGAGTCCGACCAATACCTCACCGAAGGCCACCATATACGAAAACAGCTTGGCGTTAGGGAGCACAAATCCTTCGAGAAAAGAAGCATACCATCCCGTGACGTCCTTCCCCTCTTCCGCCTTAGCCAGCGCTCCCCCGACAAATCCCTGAATGGCCGCTCCGGCTTCGCTTCCCGTCCAGGCTTCAGCCGTCAGCTTTTTCAATCCCGACGTTAACCAGGCGTATCCGAGATACAGCCTCACAAGCAGCCATATCCACGCCGAGCGCGTACTGCTGAACAAAAACATGGATACCGGATTTTCAGGGACCACGATATACTGTCCGTCTCTGTATTGTTTAGCCATGATTTCTTCAAACATCCTTTCGTATTTTTATTCATTTCCGCTAGTATATACAACGTTCTCGTATCCAACAAGGATACCTTTAACAATTCGTTAACACACAATTCATCCATAGAAACATCAAACATAAAAAAGCCCCACCAATTTGGTGGGGCTTAGCCATAGATATTAATCCTATTCAGATGCCGGATTCAATTTTCCCGTGCTTGGTCATGACCTCTGCTTTGCCGCGTATTTTCACCGCAGACGTATGATCCGTGAACTGTGCGATAATGACCTCGCCTTTGTCCAGCTTCTCGGTATGATGAAACCGGGTGTCCTGACCGCGGGTAAGGCCGATCACCTGCACGCCATGGTCCAGCGCTTTGACGATAAAATAATCCCCGTTTTGAACGTTTTCCATTTTTCAGACCTCCTCACCGTAAGCTAAAAGAAAAGGCCGTGAACGAATTCACGACCTGTGCTCTTAGGTAATATGTAGAAATCTTTATTTGATTCCGTCTTTGAGCGCTTTACCAGGTTTAAATGCAGGAATTTTGCTCGCAGGGATTTCGATTTCTTCACCTGTTTGCGGGTTGCGGCCTTTGCGTGCGGAACGCTCGCGAACCTCGAAGTTGCCAAAGCCGACCAGCTGTACCTTATCTCCACTTTGCAATGCTTCGGAGATTGCATCGAAAACGGCATCAACCGCTTTAGTTGCATCCTTCTTGGAAAGCTCAGTAGATTCAGCTACTTGTGTAATCAGATCCGATTTATTCATTCTTTCACCTCCCTAACAAGGAATGTGCTCCACTTGCTATTCACTGTTTCCGTTTTACCGCAAATTATACGTGCAATCGGGTATTTTACCCCTATCTCGCGTTTAGAATGCATGACGCGGAACAAATTTATAGTAATACAGCCATCTCATAATTTCAAGCGTTTTGCTTTGCCAGACCAAAGAAAACACGAAAAACAGCCGCTAATCGGGACTTTAGACCCGTTAGCGACTGCGTATTCAACACCTTACCTGCACTCACTTAAAGAATAATCGCGATCAAACCGCCGGAACCTTCGTTGATGATGCGACCCAAAGTTTCTTGCAATTTATATCTTGCATTGTCAGGCATCATCGCGATTTTGCCTTGAATTCCTTCACGAACGATCGAGTGCAGCGAGCGTCCGAAGATGTCGGATTCCCAAATTTTGATCGGATCGTTCTCGAAATCCTGCATCAGATAGCGCACAAGCTCTTCGCTCTGCTTCTCTGTGCCGATAATCGGCGAGAACTCGGATTCCACGTCGACTCTAATCATATGGATGGAAGGCGCGGTCGCTTTCAATCTTACCCCGAAGCGAGTGCCTTGACGGATAAGCTCAGGCTCATCCAGCGCCATCTCAGCCAGGGAAGGAGCAGCAATACCGTAACCTGTCGTTTTAACCATTTCAAGCGCTTCTGCGAAGCGGTCGTATTCCCGTTTGGCGTGGGAGAACTCCTGCATCAGCTGCAGCAAATGATCTTTACCGCGAATCTCGACACCCACAACCTCCATCAAGATCCGGTCATACAGTTCGTCAGGTGCAAAGAGATCAATCTCGGCAACGCCCTGACCCATATTCATGCCGCTAAGGCCGGCATGGTTGATGAAGTCATACTCCATGAACTGGCTGACCACCCGATCCACGTCACGCAGACGGCGGATATCTTTCACGGTATCTCTGACCGAGTTCTCATAGTTGCTGCGCAGCCAGTGGTTCTCGTTAAGCACCATAACCCAGCTAGGAAGATTAACGTTCACTTCATGCACTGGGAACTCATATAATACTTCACGAAGAACGCCGGTTACATCATCTTCGGTCATCGTGGCTGCACTCAGTGTCATCACCGGAATGTCGTATTTCTCTGCCAGCTCATTGCGCAGCTGAAGCGCTTCTTCGCTGCGTGGACGAGTCGAGTTAATGACCACCACGAATGGCTTGCCGACTTCCTTCAGTTCCTCGATGACGCGCTCCTCAGCCTCAACATAAGAGCTGCGCGGAATTTCCGCAATGCTTCCGTCTGTGGTGACAACGACGCCAAGCGTGGAGTGTTCCTGAATGACTTTGCGGGTTCCGATTTCTGCCGCCTCCTGAAACGGAATCGGCTCTTCGAACCATGGCGTCGAGATCATTCTCGGACCATTCTCATCTTCATAGCCCTTAGCGCCTTCAACGGCGTAGCCTACACAATCCACCAGTCTGACGTTGACCTCAAGACCTTCCGTAACTTTGATCTGTACCGCGTTGTTCGGCACGAATTTCGGCTCGGTTGTCATGATTGTTTTCCCAGCAGCACTTTGAGGCAGCTCATCGACAGCTCTTACTCGATCCGCCTCGTTCGTAATGTTCGGGAGAACAACCGTCTCCATAAACCGCTTGATGAAGGTTGATTTTCCCGTACGGACGGCACCGACAACACCTAAGTAAATGTCCCCTCCGGTCCGTTCGGCAATGTCCTTAAAAATGTCCACTTTTTCCAAAAGAGATCCCCTCCTCAAATTACTCCGAAGGAAAAATGCTTTAAGAGCATCCGCTTCGTGTTCCACTCATAGCCAAAGCCATTGCAACAGATGAGCAGCCTTTACAATGTCGCCAGCATCCCGCCGCCGGTATTCCATGAGTTTTGATGGAAACGGCAAAGCGGCGTAACTCGTACATGCATTTGGACTAGTAACATCATATGTACCGGGTTCAAAAATATGACGGTTGCCCCTTAAAGTCCGTCCAGTTTTTTTTAAGATATCGAATAGGCCTATACGAACTAGACACCGCCATCGAATACCGTAAAGAAAAACTACCGCTGGGGCGCGGGTTTGTCTTCATGCTGCGCGCCTTCAGACGTTTTCGTATGCCTCATGATGTGGGCAACCGGCTCTTGCCCGCACTACTCTTTCAGATTATGAATATGCGCGCACTTTAATAGATATTCCAAAGAGATTCAACCATTTTCAAAAATATCTATCAAAGAAGGTTCTCAAGGAAAAAATGCAAACCGCCTCTATGCTTTCGTGTGCTCGTTCTTCAGGCATATATCGGTAACCATGCAGGGTCAACAAAAATACCCGCCGATAACGGCGGGTATAGGTTTAGGATAGCGGCTGAGCAACGGGCTGCCCATCCTTCCATGTATAAGGTACGGATTTTACCGGGACATAATAGGATTCCTTCTCCAGAAACACCCGCAAATCCTCTCCTTCTTGCGGATCGGAACCGTTCTTCTGGATCGCCTGCATAATATCAAAGGCATAATCGGCGTACACCGTTCCCTCTTCATCCATCATAAAGGTCATCTCCTGACCTGAGTATACACTCATTAATCTAACGGATTTGGCTTCGGTCTTGGACAGGTCCACCGCGGTATATCCCGGGTAGAGGGCTTCCCCTGCGGGAAGCGCGTTGTCATGCGCCATTTTGTACAAATTAACCGCTCTCTGAACGTCATTCACCTTCTGGGCCGTGTTCAAGTCCATAACCTTCACGGTTGGCTCCGTTTCCTCATTAATAATGAGAAAATATCCACTGCCGCCATTCTCAAATGCCGTATCCGGGATTTGGTCAATGTATCCCCGGTTCTTCAGCTGATCAAGGTCGACCCGGTATTTCTCATACCGTGGAATTTCCGGACCTGCCGTAATCATCGGCAAAATGCCCTGTTCTTTATAAAAATCATCTACGGCCGATTGTATCCGCTTGACACTTTCCCTATATGAAACCTTGTTCTCCTGCAATTTCTCGTCAGGATATAGACAGCCTGTCAGCAACATCGGAAACAGCACCAGGACTAAGACGGCAGACATCCGCTTCGAACGGCATGCCGCTTGGGTCATCCAAGTGTTCATACTCAACTAACATCATCCTTCGCTATAAGAGGTTGTTCAAAAAGTCGGATTTTGATTAGAAAACCAATCGAGGCAAATTCAAGGCAGAGCGACCGCGATTCAGAAGTAGGTTTTCTTGCGATATAGAATTTCATCAACTCCGTTGATAACTTATAAATCCTATATCTAACACGAAGTGAATCAAGAAGCCACTCGGCATCGAATCTTGAATTCAGCCGGGCCTACGCAGATGCTTTCGAAGTATGTTTCCTGCGGAAACATTTCAGGTGCTCACGTACAAACAACGTACGCTCCGCTCCTGACGTCCCTAGCTTCACTCAACTGAAGCGTTTTGAAAAAACGCACATCGGAAGCATAAGCCTCGGTGCTGAAAACCGATCTTTTTGAACTCGCGCTTTAAATAAAGTCATCGGACTCCCGATTTCTCGCCGCTTCCAGCTGTTTGCGTATCGCAGCTTTGAGCGGATCCTCGGGAATCATTACCTTGATATGATTCGTGATTCTCGTCTGGCAGGATAGCCGGTAGCCTTGTTCAATCATCGAGGTCCCCAGCTTCCTGATTTCATTGGGCTCCGGAGCGGAGCAATGATCGCGTTCCTCGCTCGGGACGATGATCTTGCACATCAAACAACCGGCCTTGCCTCCGCAGCGGGTAGGAATACGTACACCGGCCCGACGCGAGGCATCCAGAACGTTTGTGTGCGGACGAACCTTGACCTTTTTCTGATCCGGTTGAAATATTACCTCGTAGTCCAACGATAAACGCGCTCCTTTTCTTATGTACACCTTCTGCCATATTCCTTGGCTGCTTTTACTCAGTACTCCGGTTAAAGTCCGGTTAATCGTTTCAAAACCATTCGATGTTCCCCATGCAGCTGGTTCCGGCTTAATAACTGCTGAAGAAGCGGCATATGATGGTCCATGTCCCGCAGAATCACTTCCGCAATGGCGTCGTATCGATCCGGCCTGTCCCGAAGCACATTAAACACAAGTTCATGGGATAACGGCATCAGCCGTACCGTGGCGCCCTGTATTTGACTCTCTAGTGCTGCAGGATACAGCAATTGATCGATCTCAACACAGTAGGAGGATCCGTTTGATTTCACTTCAAATCCGCCGACCAGTTCAATCGGGACTTTCTCTATTTCATAGTGGCTCAGAATCGAAGAATATATCCCTTCTTGGTCCAAGCGGGGAGCATCCACGGCCATAGAAGCCAGCGACTCATGTAAAGGCTGTACGCCCCCAGTATCGGTATATATATCGATATCTCTCGGCGGTTTGTCCAAAGTTACATCCTGAAGGAGCAAGCTGCAGCTTCCACCGAGCAGCCAAGCCACAGGTACCTGATTCAGCTTGTGAATGGCGGTAGCTAACACACTCTCCAATTCCGGCAGATCATTCAGCGTCATGCTGCACCCCTTTACCGTATCGTCCCGGATTGGCTTCCTACGTTATATGATGGAGGCCAGTCCAATAATAAAACCGAAAATCATCATCATAAAGGCCACGAACGACAGCGCGCCGCGCAGAAACCCCTTGGTCTTGCTTCGCGCAAGCGTAACTACTATGACGGACAGTGCCATAATCAATAACGCGACTAGGGACAGCCACATCTTTTGCATCGGATCCATGTCACGAAACTCTCCAATCTCTCATCAATTTCAACCTATTATATCACGAAAATGATAGCGCCTCACCTCAGGTATGTCGAAAAAAAGAACAAAAGCCGCTATCCAATCCGGAGCGTCTTTTGTTCAACATCATCATCGTATCTTATTTGTTCATCATCATTTTCATCAAGGCTTCCATATTGCTCGGATTCATGCCACTCTTCTTCACCGCGCCGACAATCTCCTGGATCGTGTCCTCACTAACAGGTATGTTCGCCATCGAAGATACCTGCTTGATCAGCTGGCGGAGCTGGGCTTCATTTTGCATTGTAGACGGCTTAACCGTGCTAGCCAGCTTATTGACAGCCCCTGAAGAAATTTTCTTGCCGCTTTTCTTGTTAATCGCATTGAGTACATCCTTGTGAAAGCTTTTGCTCATTTCCACCCCTCCTCCGACATCCTCACATCAATATATGAGTCAATCATCGGAATGGTGAATAAGCTAGGTGTGCCATTGCTCCCAAGTTTCAAGCGGCATCATTTCCATCTCTGTTTTGGGATCCCGGCCCATCAAGGCTTCTACGGCGATCCGGGGATTCCGGTCTTTAAACAACACATGGTACAGTTGGTCGGCAATCGGCATCTGTACGCCGTATTTCTCGGAAATGGCATGTGCGGCTTGGGTCGTGCGTATTCCTTCCACAACCATACCCATGGAGCCCAGAACCTCATCTAACTTCTTCCCCTGACCAAGCATCGAACCAGCTCGCCAGTTTCGGCTGTGCTGGCTGGTGGCGGTAACCACGAGGTCACCGATTCCCGCAAGCCCGGCAAACGTCAGCGGATTCGCGCCCATTTCCATGCCGATTCGCAAAATTTCTGCCAAACCTCTCGTAATAAGCGCTGCCTTGGCGTTGTCACCAAAACCGAGTCCGTCGGACATCCCGGCCCCTAAAGCTATGATATTCTTCAAAGCCCCGGCCAGCTCTACACCGATCATATCCCGGTTCGTGTACACTCTGAAATACGTGTTCATGAACAAATCCTGAGCGGCTACTGCCGCCTCGGCATCCAAAGACGCCACAACAACCGTTGTCGGGCAGCGTCTGACCACTTCCTCCGCATGGCTTGGTCCTGATAATACCACTACGCGGCCTTCCTCGCAGCCAAGCTCCTCGGATATGACCGTGGACATCCGCTTCAAGGATTCGATCTCAAATCCTTTGGTTGCGTGAATCACCAGCATATCTTCGGTCCAGTACTGCTTCAGCTGGCCCGTCACCTCCCGCATCGCGGACGAAGGCGCAACAATAACTACGGCTGCAGCCGAAGAGACTGCCTCTTTCATATCGGTTGTAGCGCGAATATTCGGTGGTAGCTCCACTCCGGGTAAATAACGGGTGTTGGTATGCGACTCGTTGATTTCACGAGTCTGTTCCTCCGTTCTTGTCCAGACGACCACATCCAGATCATTTGAAGCGAGAACACTTGCCAAAGCGGTTCCCCAACTGCCTGCCACCAGAACAGCGACTTTGTCAGACAACGCGCTTCCCTCCTTTGTCCTTTCCTTTTCCGGACCCCAGCTTGTTTTCACGCCCCTGCACAAGCTTCACGATGTTCGAGCGATGCCGCCAGAAGGCGAATATGCATATGATCAAGCTCGTCCAAAAGATCGGCCACGAATAATCCGCGATCAATAGAAAAACAGGGGTAAGCACTACAAATATAAGGGAACCCAAAGATACATAACGGGTAAAAACAATGGATAGAATTGCGATAATGCCTGCTATAAACGCTGGTATAAAGCAAAGCGTAGCAAGCACCCCAATGGCTGTTGCAATCCCTTTGCCGCCTCGAAAGCGGAAGTATAGAGGCCAGTTATGACCGATAATGGCCGCAATACCGCACAATCCCGGCAGCCACGCATTGTCTCCCCCGAGCCATCGTCCGATCCAAACCGCAGCGATGCCCTTAATTACATCCAAAGCCAATACCAGTATGGCAGGTCCCTTTCCCAGGACGCGAAGGGTATTGGTTGCCCCGGCGTTGCCGCTGCCATGCTGACGAATGTCAATCCCTTTCAGGATTTTGGCAAGCAGTACGCTGAAGCTTACTGATCCGAGTAAATAACTCACTACTATCGCTACGATCTCCAAAATCAAGCTATTCTCCCCTAACTCTCATCAGACTTTCTTCGAGTAAATATCCTGATGGGTGTACCTTCAAAGTCAAACGCGGCCCGAATCTTGTTCTCAAGGTAACGCTCGTATGAGAAGTGCATCAATTCCGGATCGTTGACGAATACGACCATGGTCGGCGGCTTGACTGCAACCTGTGTCGAATAGTTAATACGCAATCTTCTTCCCTTATCCGTTGGAGGCGGATTGATGGCAATCGCATCGGATATGACATCGTTAAGGAGATGCGTCTGCACGCGCAGCGAATGCTGATCAGCCACATGCTTAACGACAGGGAGCAGCTTCTGCAAACGCTGCTTTGTTTTGGCCGACAGGAAAACAACCGGCGCATAGGTCATGAACAAGAAATGATCGCGGATCTTTTTCTCGAACTGCTGCATCGTTTTGTCATCCTTCTCGACCATATCCCATTTGTTCACAACGAACAAAGAGGCTTTACCGGCCTCATAGGCATAACCGGCAATATGCTTGTCCTGCTCGATGATGCCTTCTTCCCCGTTGATGAGGACGAGAACGACATCCGCACGCTCGATGGCACGCATGGCGCGCATGACACTGTATTTCTCCGTGGTCTCATAAACTTTCCCGCGTTTGCGCATACCAGCCGTATCGATGAGCACATACCGCTGCCCATCCTTCTCAAACGGCGTGTCAATAGCATCGCGAGTGGTACCGGCTACGTCACTGACAATGACGCGCTCTTCTCCCAAAATGGCATTGACCAGAGAGGACTTGCCCACATTCGGTCTGCCAATCAGGGCAACTCGAATAACATCCTCGTCATATCCATCGTCTTCGAGTTCCGGCAGATTCTCGACCACAACGTCCAGCAGGTCGCCGATCCCTGTGCCGTGACTGCCCGATATTCCGACAGGATCGCCAAATCCGAGGGAATAGAACTCATAGATATCATCAACACGCTTCAAATTATCCACTTTGTTTACGCTTAGTATGACAGGTTTACCTGAACGGAACAGAATCTGTGCAACTTCCTCGTCCGATTGGGTAACCCCTGTCTTGGCATCGCACATAAATACGATGACGTCCGCTTCTTCAATTGCAAGCTCGGCCTGCATGCGGATGGATTTCAATATCATGTCATCGCCGTCGATTTCGATACCGCCGGTATCAATGACGCTGAACGCTTTACCATTCCATTCGGCACTACCGTAAATCCGGTCACGGGTAATACCCGGTTTATCTTCAACGATGGCTAATCTGTCGCCAATCAATCGGTTAAATATGGTGGATTTACCGACGTTAGGCCGTCCAACGATAGCCACTACGGGTCTTGCCATAGTCACTCCTCCTGTCAATTCTTACGATTATCATCATAGCAAAAAACGTTACAATTGGCTAACCTTTCATCTTTATTTCTATTATGCTCTACCCCATGTTACAACATCCGTAAACGTTCGTCCCCTAAAAAAACAAATGGCGAACCCAGATTTCTGGGTTCGCCGACTTCGTTATGATAGGTCAATAGACCGAACAAAACTGTTCCCGGGCTTACTTGAATTTGCTCAGCTTATCGCCGAAACGCTCTCCAAGCGTAACGCTCATGCCTTGATTGTTCAAAGAAACGTTCGGGTTGTCTTTCAGGTCGATTTTAGGACCTTTGGACGGTTTTTCAGCGCGTGGAGCTTGAGCAGGCGCTTCTTCCGTTTCTTTGATGCTCAGGCTGATACGCTGCTCAGAAGTGTTGATATCAAGCACTTTAACCTGAACTTCTTGGCCTTCTTTCAATACTTCTTGCGGTGTACCGATATGCTTGTGGGAGATTTGGGAGATATGAACCAAACCTTCAACACCTGGTGCCAGTTCAACGAAAGCACCGAAAGTAACCAAACGTTTAACAACGCCTGTTACAATGTCGCCCGTGTTGAATTGCTCGCCGGCTGTTTCCCAAGGACCTGGAGCGGCTGCTTTGATACTGAGGCTGATTTTGCCTTTTTCAGGATCTACTTTCAGTACCTTCACACGCACTTGATCGCCTTCGGACAGTACATCGGCAGGCTTGTCGACGTGGCTCCAAGCGATCTCGGATACGTGAACCAAACCGTCTACCCCGCCAACATCAACAAATGCTCCGAATTGCGTAAGGCGTTGTACTGTACCTTCCAGCACTTGGCCATCTTGAAGCTCGGACATCACTTTTTGTTTGTTGGCTTCGAACTCTTCTTCAAGAACATCCTTCTGGGAAAGGATCACTTTGTTGTTCTCGCGGTCCAGTTCCTTCACTTTCACGCGAAGCGTGCGGCCTTTGTAGTCGCTGAAATCTTCAACGAAATGACGCTCTACCATGGATGCAGGAATAAATCCGCGTGCACCCACATCGGCTACGAGTCCGCCTTTAACAACGTCAGCCACCGTTACTTCGAATACGTCCTGATCCGCAAAATGCTTCTCAAGCTCTTCCCACGAATTCTCAGTGTCGATCGCGCGCTTGGAAAGAACGAGGCTTTCCTTGTCGTCGTTAATGCTAACGACTTTGCACTCTACCTCTTGGCCAACCTGAACCGCATCAGATGCGTTATCAAGCTGCACAGAAGACAGTTCGCGAACAGGAATTACGCCGTCATATTTATATCCAATGCTTACATAAGCTTGGTTGTCCTCCAGTTTGACGATCGTCCCTTTCACGGTGTCCCCTTTTTTCAAGGATACGATTTGGTCCAGCTGCTCTTGGTTTTCTACAGCCTCTTCATTTCTTGTTTCTTCCGACATGTCAAATAACCTCCTCAATTCAAACCCCATTTATTTAAACTCGCATTCGCGAAGTTCAAAACATAATTGCTGTAGTATCTTTCCAATCTCCCCATGCTTTTTATGCATGGAACGAAATAAATCAGTTCACGGTTGGCTTGCCGCTTGCGCGCATTTCGTGAATCTTGGCCATGATCAACTCGGTTGCTGCATCCAGCGCTTCCGGTGACTTGTCACCTTCAAACCGTGATAGATCCACAGGGGCACCATAGATGATTTTCACTTTGCGAAAAAGCTTGTAATCTCCAATGATCGCAGCCGGTATGACCGTCGCCCCGCTGCGGAGAGCGAAACTAGCTGCACCCCGTTTGGCCGCAGTTGAATCGGAATTGCGCGTACCCTCAGGAAAGATACCCATGATCTCGCCCGTACGCAGAATCGTGAGGGCGGTTTTGATCGAATCTTTGCTTACTCCCCCGCGCTTGACCGGAAATGCTCCAAGCTGACGAACCAGCCATCCGAACACCGGAATGTTGAACAGTTCCGCTTTGGCCATGAACTTAACCTGGCGCTTGACGTGAATGCCCACAGATATCGGATCTCGAATGCTAATATGATTGCTACAGATTAGCACGCCGCCTTCTGAAGGAATGTTATGTACGCCGACAGATTCAAATCTGTAGAGAATAGCGAACAAACCGCGGACCACCGCTCTGCAAAAAACATAAATCATGCCCATTTCTCCCCATCCCACTTAAGTTTCGCAATATGAAAGAATTGCCTCCACAACCTGATTGATATCCATATGTGTCGTATCCAGTATGATGGCATCCTCTGCGCATCGGAGGGGCGACACTTCACGTTCCTGGTCAAGCCTGTCACGTTCTGCGATATCTCTTTCCAGTTGTTCCAGCGATATGCCTTCATCACTCAACTCATTGAAGCGGCGGAGAGCTCGTTCCTTGACACTGGCCGTCATGAAAATCTTCACCTCAGCATCCGGCAAAACGGTTGTGCCGATGTCACGTCCATCCATGACAACGCCCTTATCTTCCGCCATTTGCTGCTGTAAACGGACAAGCTTTATCCGCAAACCCTCGATTCGTGCATATTGGGATACCACTGCACTAACCTGATGTGAACGAATATACGGCGTGACGTCTTCCCCGTTCAGCCAGACCATTTGACCATTTTCATGCGGTTTTAATTCAATCACCATATTTTGTGCATGTTGAAGCACTTTTTCGGGATTTTCTGGAGAAATCCCTTGGTTCAGCATGAACCAGGTGACTGCCCTGTACATGGCTCCGGTATCCACGTAGATGTACTGCAGCCTGCTGGCTACCATACGCGCTACGGTGCTTTTACCCGCGCCTGCCGGACCGTCGATGGCAATATTAATTCTGTCGCGATAACCTGTCCCCTGCGTAACCAACGGGGCATTCCTCCTCAAACATCTACCTCGAAATCGAAAGGGCTTACCATCCGTTGCGGACGGGATCACCGTTTCTCTAGTGAAAATATATAAGACAGCGCAGATGAAACTAAGGCGTAATCTTATATTTCAAGAAAAAAGCAGGCGCCCGCCTGCGACGTGAAAATTATACCACACTAGCTAGAGTGATGCAAAAGAGAAGGGGTGTTTTCCCCCATCCAATCGTTTACATTTGGCTCGTTAACGGGAACACCCTCCATCTGCTGAATTGGCGAGATATAGGGCCGGCTAGGCTCATAATGCAATAGGAGCTGGGTGATCACCAAAGCAAGCACTAGTCCGATTAGCAGCTTAAGCAGCATGTGCCCGTAGCGGTCATGCAGGGCTTGTCCCTGCTCGGATTCCTTAACTTCCAGTCCTGTTTTTTCGAGCAGTTGGTCGTGATCGTTTACGACTTCTGACATGGCTGACAGTTCCTCCCGCACAAAATTTTCGGATAGTGTGCCACCGGCTTGTCCCTTTTATGCATTAACGGTTGCGAAAATCAAATTGTCTCTCAAAACAATAACGAATCAGCTTCTGGCGTTCCATATCTGCAATCTGATTAAACTTCAGCATAACGATGCTTCGGTTGGTTGGGAGCTCCTTCACCCTTACAACCTCGCCTTCAAACGGGACATGCTCCACGGATCCGTTCTTAAACGGGATGAGGATCCAGCAAGACAATATACTCCCTTCCGCAAACGTTTGATCCGGCTGCAGATGAAAGGATACGCCACCGCCGCCAACATCGTCGGTTTTGGCTAAAAACTGGCCGCCGTCTTTGGTCATAACGGCTACCTCGAGCTCGGCTTGCACCCGTAGGAAGCTTCTTCTCTGCACCTTCGTAATTTGATCCTGCTCCGGCTTCTTGATGCGAACCAGACGGATAATATCCTCATGGTGGCTAAGGACGTGGGAATTGAAGAAATTCTTGACTCCGCCTTCCGTTAAAAAAAATGCGGACAGCTCGTCCCCGATATACAGCTTTTTCAGCTTGCCCGTCCCTTCCTGCAGCGGAACCTCCATATACATCGATTCGTCATCCATGTCGGAAATGCGGGATTTATAAACAATATTAGCTTCCTTCTCATCCCCCGTATCCAACTGGATATAGAGGACATCGTTAATCTTTGGATACAATGCGCTCACCCACTAATTCATCATAATCATTATGTTCCATTATATCACGGGATCCCACGGCCCATAGGACAAAATCTTCAAATCAAGGTCGATTCATGTCCATCCTCGGGAACTCGGGACTCTCCACCTTGCTTTTAGTTACTTCATCCAAACAAAAAAAGCCGGTTCAGGAAATCTCCTGAACCCGGCTTGCATCATACAGTGCTTTACTTATTTAATTCCTGACTGTGCATCCTTCACGACCTCGACCGTTTCCTCAAGGCCGGTATCCGAGTTAATGTAAATCCGATACTGGGCTCCATTAATCCGCCCGCCGAATTCATAACACAGAGTATCCTCGGAGCGGTCGTTTTTGATTAAGGCTTTACGGTGATAGAGCACTTTATACTCAGGATTCAAGACCTTCTCCGCTTCGGCAAGACTAAGTTTCGGCTGCGGGATTTCTCGCTTGATCTGATGCTCGTATACAAAATCGCTGGCCTGGAATCCAATGACATCCCCATTGTCCATAGCCGAACGAACCGTGATTTTTTCAGGATAAATCAGCACGCCATCCTCTTCACGAACAAAGGAAAAGTTAGCCAGGTTGTCATATTGGTCCGCCGAAACCACCGTCATGTCGGAATAGCCTTTTTTCGTCAGAAATTGCTGGGCTTTGTCGATTGCAGTTTGAACGGACGCTTGCTTGGCACCCACATTCCGCTCATCCGTATAGGAGATCAGCTGGCCGCCTTTTTCGGTAAAGTCCATGCTGAGCATATGACCATTCGGATGCTGTACCTTTGCTGTATACGATACCCACTCGGTGCCGTTTCCGTTCTTCGTCACTTGCACTTTGGCATCATTGCCTCCATCCGAGAACTTCAGCGCTTTGCGTTTCACATCCTCTTCCGATATCGGCATGCCTGCCAATTGCTTCACGGAGCGGCGGTTATAGATGCTGCTTACCGATGGTCCCCAGTCAAGCTCAGGGTAGGACTCCACCTTCTTATCCACCGTTTTGAAGCCGTCAATAATGGAATTATCTTCGACTTTATTGGTAGCCAGTGCCGTCTCTACATCCATCCAGCGCAAACTGTTTGTGATAACCTTGTTTTGCACATGCTGCAAATCCTTCGTGATTTCGCCGGAGTTGGCGTACAAGGATTTCAACGTTTTGACCTCATTCTCACTGAGCGGCTCCTTCGTTAAATCACGCACACCTGTTTTGTAAGCAAAATTAGAAATTCGGGAAAGGAACTCTTCGGTCTTGTTGAAGGGAAGGAGCGTAAGCGGCAGCTGGCTGATCTCATTTTGAGCCTCGCTGGTTAGGCGCCATACATTCATCAAGCCCTTGCGATGCATCCCTTGGGAGGTAGAGCTCACCGCGAGCGTATTGCCGAGCTCGGCATGAATCCTGTCCATATTGTACGACAAGTCATGGAATGCCCGTTGGTATTGGTTCTCGGCATTAATCAATATGGCGTTTTTCTCTTTATTCTCTTGATAACCCCATACCAGAGCCCCGATCAATAAAATTGTGGCCACAGGAAACAGGATAGCGCTTAATCGTTTGTACATGATGCGATAGTCTCCTTTCTTCTACTCACTGCCGTTAGTTTGACTAGAAGAAAGAAGTCTTATGCATTTCTGTATAATTCCTTCATCCCTCAGAAATCTTCCTCAATCTCGAAGTGATCGCGGTTGTTGCACAGACACTGCTTAAATCCGGTTTCGATCCGGCCCTGTTCCTTTTTTCCCCGCAGCACAAAACGTTCACCGCAATCTTTGCAAAGAATTTTCACTTTTACACGCAAAAAAAGACACCTCCCTTTCTATGATTCCCTGGCTGTCAGCCGAGGTCTATAGAATGAAGTGTGCCCTGATTTGTTAAGTGTTAACCTCTTCCTCCCGCTTAATGAATCGGAAAGGAGAACGGTTGTTAGCTCTAGAGATTTTGCCCATGCCGCCATACCATAGCAGCACCATAAGCGGTACGATGAACCATACCCATGTGTGGGTCAGCAGACTCAGAATCAGGTCGTACAAACCATGCCACATCCAAGGCAGGAACAAGGATAGAACGAGGAAGAACCTTCTTCGTTTTCCTTCCGTGAATCTCGCATGTCCCATGTAGTATCCCATGATGACGCCAAACATCGCGTGTCCCGATACGGGCAGCAGTGCCCGCAGGAACATCGGTCCAAAGGCTGCCTGGCTGTACCAAGCGTAAAGCAAATTCTCTACCGTAGCAAATCCAAGCGATATCGCCACTGCATAAAGGATGCCGTCATAAGGCTCGTCAAATTCCGTATGGTTAAAAATAATATGATACATTACGAACCATTTCAGAAATTCCTCAACACCCGCCGAAACGAGCAATGAGTTGACTACCGGATTGTCGCCAAGCCATAGTATCATTCCCCGCTGCAAAATCATAACCGGGAAAACGATCAGAACCCCTAACATGAACACCTTGATCACCATGTGCAGGGGCTCTTGATCATACCTATCTTTCAGGTAAAAATACGTGAGCAATGCGATTCCCGGCGCCAAAGCTGACGCAATTACCGAGAACACCAGCACTAAAATTCCCCTTCCGTTAGTTGCGGGCCTGAAGTCCGGCACGCACGCCCACCTTAATTATTGCTGACGCTGGAAGTGTGTACAGATAACCTCAATCGCGTGCTGAGGCATTACTTTCTTACCGTATTCATCCAGCATAGCCTCCGTTACTGAAGAGGATTCACCGAATTCAGCCAGCATTGCAATAACCGCCGGCAGCTTCTCGCTATCCAATTCCTCAGGATCGAAGTACAAAAACCATTTATCCATATAGTGATAGAGCTTACCCGCTCCGCCTACAAGGTCCTTCAACATATGCGATGCTTCAATGAGCACTTCAAAATCCTGAAAAACATAGACGATAGTATCACTTTGATCCAGCGTTACTTCCATTTCATAAATCTCGTCCGGCATATCTTCTTCGGACAAGCCGCCGAAATGATGATCGTATTTCCCTCTCGTCACAATAACCACCATGCCCTGGGCAGGCAGTGCGAACACCTCAACGGCAAGAGGTCCGGTGGCATCAAATCCGAGCTCACTGTATGCCTGATCCATCATCTCCGTAAACAGGTCATAAACTTTCGGTATTTCCTGCCACATCTCTTCCTTCTGGATCCCACGCTCACTCAGATCGTCAAACGTGAGGAAAATCCGTATCTTATCTTGACTCAAACGCTCTATTTTCATGACAGGATCCTCCTTACGTAAACAAAAGTTTATAACAAATTATGATGTCTGGATTATGACGTGATAAAAATGGTTTTATATAATTGATTTTATCATTTAATACCCACAAATGCACGTAAATATGTAACTGAAGAAAAAAGAATCATTCACAGGGATTCGTGTGGCCGGTCCCCGAGAATGATTCAAAATGGTTCATGCCGTTTACAAACCCGGTATGACGGTGTGGGTTTCTTTCAAAATCTGTTCGACTTCGTTCTTGACATCAGGGTTGTTTCGGATAAAATCCTTGACTTGCTTCAGGTTGGCAGCCTTCGAATGAGTCGATGTCTGTACCCCTGCAGTTCCATTGGAATGAGTGGAATCATGTCGGCCTGAACTGGGAGACACGCTTTCTTGGCTCGAGCCGGAATACTGCTGGCTCTTCGTGCCCTGAATTTTACTCATCGCGGTATCCGCGAATCGACCAAGATTCGCATCTTTCATCATTGAGGAGAAGAACCTGCTGTTATTACGGGAAATCATCCGGCATGCAACGGCGCCGATAATGACACCATATAGAAATGACGAAGTCTTCACAAATGATACCTCCTTCTATGATAAACTCGAGATTATTGTTCTCGCACCGCCAGGAACTCATGCTACATAAATACAGGAAAGTGAGATGGAATCATGGTTAGAACACGAACAGTACTTCTGCTGGCTTGCTGCCTTATGCTCAGCGCTTGCGGCAACAACGGAGTTGATCAGAAGCAAGGCACGGCCACGGAAGTCGGTAATGACAGAGCAACGCAGCAAAATGAAACCTCTGGACAGGCGTCCGCTCCGAAAGAAGGTACCGACAAGTCAACCGACACGGACAAGCCTGAAACCGAGCCTGAAGTAGATACTCCCGCGGACCCATCGGATGAAGCTGTCAAGAGTCCCGATGCCGAGGCGCCGACTGAACCGAAGTATCACATGAATAAGGTGTATCGCATCGTCCCCAATGATGATACCGTACCCGAAAAAGTGGTGCTGCTCACATTTGACGACGGTCCCAAGGAAGAAAAAATGATCAGCCAAATGATCGATACGCTCGACAAACATAACGCCAAAGCGATTTTCTTCGTGAATGGATACCGCGCAAAGGAACATCCTGAACTGCTGAAGCTGATCCATGACCGCGGTCAAATCATTGGGAATCATTCCTGGGACCATATCGACCTGAAAAAAGAAAATAAACAGACGGTAAAGAAACAGATCGGCGATGTGCAGCAAATCGTCAAGGAAGCGACCGGATCGGAACCGAAGTTTTTCCGTCCTCCGTTCGGCTCAGGCGGAGATATCGTCAAGGAAGTTGCCCTTAGTCATGACCTGCTGTTCATGACCTGGTCCAACGGTTCGCTGGATTGGGAAAGCAAAAGCAAAAACAAGCCCGAAGCCGTAGTCAGCAATGTGCTCGAGCAGCTTCACCCCGGCAGCAACATTCTGATGCACGAGCTTCCGTGGACCGTAGAGGCCCTCGATACCTTACTTACCAAGCTTGAAGCCAAAGGATATGGCTTCGTGGATCCGCGACAAATCGAACCTAAAATAAGATAATCCGGGAAAACACAAAAACCTTAATTCTGCCGTCACCATCTGACGATCGAATTAAGGTTTTTTGCGTAATGTAATCACATGGTATTCTGCGGGACATTGCAAGCGCAGCGGGATATGGGAAGTACCGAATCCCCGGCTGATCAGCATCCTGGAAGAATGTTCGGTTTCGCCCGTCTTTCTCGGCAGTGCATACCATCCGGATTTAAACTTCTTGTAGAAGCGCGTCAGACGAACGGCTCCGGCCAACGGCAGCACGATCTGTCCCCCATGGGTATGTCCTGCAAGCACCAGATCCCCATGCACCACATCCTTGTCCTTGATCCATATCGGATCATGCACCAGAATGATGTGATACTGGTCTTCGGCTGCATTCCCCCGAAATCTTGTGTAAGGGTGTTTCCGGCTGGCTGGCTGCCTTACACCGCTGAGAACAATTAACTCGTTACTCCGTTGTAACGTAACGGTCTTGTCATTCAGCAGCATAACGCCGCTCTCCCGCAACGCTTTACGGACAGCGTCCTTGCCTGCATTGAGATCATGATTCCCCAGGACGGCATAGACGGGTGCGATACGGACCAGCACCGACATGTTATGCCTCAACCGCTGAAGGGGCACTCCTTTTTCCGTGATATCTCCGCCAAGCAGTACGCAATCCACCGATGAAAGATTGGATAATAGCTTTTCTTCTGACAATTGTCTGCGATGTATATCGGTGATGAACAATATCCGAAACCCGTCAAACGAGTGAGGGATACGTTCGGATACGACTTCTTCCTCACGCACCCGATAGCCCCTGGCCTCAGCCCTCATCCAGCCGATAGCGCCTGCTCCGAGTGCCGCAGCACCTGCTATCCACATCAACACACTCATAGTAACTCCTTTAACAACTCCTTTAATGGAGGTGCTCCGATAAGTCCCCACCACAGAAGACCTACCATTAACAATATGAAAATGACGATCAATGAGTTCACAAACCATTTGCTCATTCTTACGCGGTACGAGGAATATGTATTCGTGCGTTTTGGAGCAGACACTTCTTCCTCTGTTTGACGCTGACGTGACCGGGTCGATCTCGAACGGCTCAAACCGTCCGCTGTCGTGCTGCTCTGGGACTTTTGCTCCACGGAGCTTGCTCGGGGTGGCGATTTAGATCGGCTCCGCGTTTCATCCGCTTGTCGCGACTTCGCTGCCGGTCTTTTTTCTGTTTGAGCCGTTGACTTGTTTTTGCGGCTTTTATTTCGGCTCTGATGTCGCTGCATTCTGCTAAGTTCGTTCATGTTCCTCTTTCCTCCGAAACCGAATCAACATTCCTGATATGAAATCAATCAGAAAATGGCACAGGATTGGTGCCCAAATGGTACCCGTTTGAATATAGACGTAGCCCAGACCGTAACTGCTTAAGAAAACCCACCCGGTTGGAAGCCAATGCTTTAAATATCTGACATGAATAAGCGCGAACAAAATACTCGTCCAGTACGGTCCGAACGCATGCTGGATGGCTCCCCGAAACAATAACTCCTCGCAGATGGATACAACCAAAGCTATAACAAAAATATGCCAAACCGGCCTTTTGCGGAACAGCATTTCATTGATTCCGCCATCGTCCATACTATCCTCTGACACAAACCGGGATAATACAAAATCCACTACCAGCATGGCAGCAGCAAGCCCGAGCCCCCAATAAACGAACTCGATATCCTTCGGAATGACAAAGAGCCCAAACGGATTCCTCTGCTGAAACAGGATCCAGATCAACCCTGCAATAAGTGTCAATGCTTGGGTAAGATACAGATTAATAAGCAGCAGCCGATCGTTTAATTGGTGGGCTTCGATTCTTTTTACGCGTATTTTAAATTTTTTCATAGAAGATGGGCCTGTCTTTCATCTTGATTTTTAAGATTATCATCGTATACAACCATAGTAATATCAGAATCATTCAATCATAGGCGGGCATATGCATCATAGCAAATTAACGGCATGACATTCAAGGCTATCCCTTGATTCTTCCCCTGCTTTAAGGCCCATGAACGGAATAAACACCTATTGACACAATGTTAGAGCCATGATACATTATGAAAAAATTAATCTGTGAAAACCGATGATGGAAAAGAGATGCTGTAACGTCCTCAGAGAGCCGATGGTTGGTGTAAATCGGTGGCGTAAAAGTATTCTTGAGCGTTCCTGAGATATTTCGCTGAAACTTGAAGTAGGCGCAAATCGGATGATATCCGTTACCAATCATGGTCTGAACAGACCGCTTGAGGCTGCCGCAACATGGCAGCGAATAAGGGTGGCACCACGAATAACTCTCGTCCCTTACTACGGAGGTAGTATGCGGATTGGGAGTTTTTTTATGTTCCTGTCTCTTTGCCACGACACCGCGTCAAACCTGTATAGACCTCTTGCAGCTTTACTTGGAATCTTTGGTGTATAACGGAATACGCCCCGCGTAATCCTTATTCAATATTGCAGTACCGCATTTTATAGAGGATTTTAAGGAGGAAGAGAAACCATGTTTAAAGTATTGGTATCGGATCCGATCAGTGATTTGGGGATCCAGCAGTTAATGGATGCCGCCGATGTGCAGGTAGACAAAAAAACCGGGCTCAACGAGGATGAGCTCACTGCCATTATCGGTGAATACGACGGACTCCTCGTACGGAGTCAGACACGTGTGACAGAACGCATTATGAATGCGGGAACTAATCTCAAGGTTGTCGGCCGTGCTGGCGTTGGCGTTGACAACATTGATCTTGAGGCTGCTACGAAGCGCGGGATCGTTGTTATCAATGCGCCAGACGGTAACACGATTACAACAGCGGAGCATACGTTTGCCATGATGATTGCCCTCGCCCGTCACATCCCTCAGGCCTATGCCAAAACGGTGAACGGATCCTGGGACCGCAAATCCTTCCTCGGCGTTGAGCTTCGTAACAAAACGCTGGGTGTCATGGGAATGGGCCGAATCGGCAGCGAGGTGGCTAAACGCGCCAAGGCATTCGGCATGAACATTCTTGCTTTCGATCCGTTCCTGACGGAAGAGCGTGCGGACAAACTGGGCGTGACACTCTCCTCGGTGGATAACATTATCCGCAGCGCCGACTTCATTACGGTCCATACTCCGCTTACGCCGGAAACCCGCCATATGATCGCAAGACCGCAATTCGAAATGATGAAACGCGGCATGCGGATCGTGAACTGCGCCCGCGGCGGCATCATTGACGAACGCGCCCTTGTGGAAGCGATCGATGAAGGCATTGTTGCCGGAGCCGCATTTGACGTATTCGAACATGAGCCGCCTGAAAGCGATCATCCATTCCTGAACCATCCAAAGGTTATCGTAACCCCGCATTTGGGTGCATCTACCGTTGAGGCTCAGGAGAACGTTGCGATTGACGTGTCGGAACAAGTGCTTCATATCCTGCGCAACGAGCCGTTTAAGAATGCGGTCAACTTCCCGCTTGTAGCGGCCAGCGTAATGAACAAACTGCAGCCTTACTTCTCGCTCGGCGAGAAATTGGGCAGTGTAGCGGCTCAGATCACCGCACACGCGGTGAAGGAGATTCACGTTGACTATGCAGGCGAGCTGGCTGAAGTCGATACGCAGGCCTTGACCCGGTACATCGTGAAGGGTGTGCTGGAACGTCATCTCGGAAACGAAGTGAATATCGTAAACTCCATGCATTTGGCAAAAAGCCGTGATCTTCACGTCGTTGTCTCCCAGACACCAAAAACCAAAGACTTCACCAACCTCGTTACCGTTACGCTTAAAACGCAAAACGGTTTGGAGCGAATTGTCGCAGGTACACTCCTGCTCGGTTACGGCGAACGGATTGTCCGTCTGGATAAATTCCCGGTCGATATCTCTCCGGAAGGTCATCTGATTCTGATCTCCCATAACGACAAACCGGGCATTATCGGTCGTGTCGGAACCCTGCTCGGCGAGAACGATGTCAATATCGCCTCCATGCAGGTTGGACGTAAAGTCATCGGCGGTGAAGCCATCATGCTTCTGACGGTGGATAAAGACGTTCCTAAAGACGTTCTGGTCAAGCTTGCCGGGCTGTCGGAACTGAACACCGCGCAGCAAATCGCGCTGGGCTAAATTCAGGCCAGAATAAGACAATAAGGGGTTAATCATTGTTCCACGTAGAACAAGATTAACCCCTTTATTTCAACAAAAAAACACGCTCCTTGCGAGCGTGTTTTGTCTTTTGCGGAGACATTCCCTAAGATTCTGCCGATTTTGTAGGAATGATCATCGTAAACACCGTTCCTTCGCCTACTTCACTTGTTGCGTTAATCGTGCCATGATGCGCTGTCACGATATTTTTCACGATGGCGAGGCCTATGCCGGTTCCCACCGTCTCCCCCCGCACACGCGCTTTGTCGGCCTTGTAGAATCGCTCAAAAACAAAAGGCAGATCTTCAGGCGGAATACCGACGCCTTGGTCGCTAATCTTCACCTGGAGCGCCTCTGTATTCGATACGGTAATCCGATCGGCAATGATTCGGATCTGCTTGCCTGAAGGCGTATGACGAAAAGCATTATCCAGCAGATTGGTCAACACCTGCTCAAGCTTATCTTCATCCGCCGCTTCGAGCAGAAGATTCGAGTGAAGTTTGTTGAGCTGAAGATCAATCTCGCGCTCCTTGGCACGAACGGTGAACTTCCGGTATACCCTTTCACACAGTTCACCTGCATCCATCTCGCGCAGGGACAACTCTGCATGCCCTGCTTCCATACGGGTTAAATCAAGCAGATCCTTCACCAGCCGGCCCATCCGCAGGGATTCCTCATGAATCACCTGTATCAGCTCCCTGCTCTCCTCCGGTGAAGCCGCCATCCCGTCAAGCAGCGCTTCACTGTAGCCCTGCATCATGGACAGCGGCGTCCGGATTTCGTGCGACACGTTGGCAATGAAATCCGTACGCATCTTCTCCAGCGTGACCTGCTCGGTAATATCCCTTAATACAACAACGGCGCCGCGGATCACTTCATCCGAATATAAGGGGGCCATATGTGCCGACCAAATTCCCTGCTTCACATGCAGGTCAGCGCTTTGGTCCTTCCCTTCGTTCACGGTGGCATAATAGAGCTCACTGAGCGGTTTCGGCATGACATCGGCCGCCCAGCCTCCGCCCTGCAGCTCATCATCCCACTCCAGCCCTTTCCAGGTTTTCATGATTTCCTGCCCTGGAGGGTTCACCAGAATGACCTGACCGTGGTTATCAAATGTAATCACCGCGTCACTCATGCTTCTCAGCACACTGGACAGATGCTCCTTCTCATGGTTCAAGTTGCGGATATTCGTTTCCAGCTCTGCTGCCATATGGTTGAACGTATTGGCCAGCTCGCCAATCTCGTCACTGGTCACAAGATTTAGCCGAGTGCCATATTTCCCTTTACGGATGTCATTGGCTGCCTCAATGAGCTGCTGCATGGGCTGGGTAATCTTCGTTAACAGAAACAACCCGAAAAAGGTGGTCATCGAAAAACCGATAATGGCCACATAAGTAAATAAACGTTTGATGGCATCCGAATTCGCAAACGTGGTATCGATATAGGGGAGCAAAAATAATCCGAGCGTCAGCAGCACGCACGCGACTAAACAGGTTATCGTAATCCAAAGCTTGCCGACGAGTGATCTCCAAAAACTCACGTTACTTCGGGACCTCCAGCTTGTAGCCTACTCCCCATACGGTCGTAATCATCGCTGCGGATTCCGCGGATACCTTATTTAACTTCTCCCGCAGCCGCTTCACGTGAGTATCGACTGTGCGAAGATCGCCGAAAAATTCATAATTCCATACGTCCTTAAGCAGTTCTTCCCGGGAGAATACTTTGTCCGGGGACGAGGCCAGGTAGTGCAGAAGCTCATACTCCTTCGGCGTCAAACTGATTTCATGCCCGCCGGCCGTCACGCGGTGAGCATCATGTTCAATAATCAAATGAGGGAAAACAATGCTATTGCTTGGGTTTGGTTCCTTGCTCAAATAGGCCGTAGCGGATGAGCGGCGCAAAATCGCCTTCACGCGATAGATCACCTCGCGCGGACTAAACGGCTTCACAACATAATCGTCGGCTCCCACTTCAAATCCCTGTACGCGATTTATCTCCTCACCCTTGGCAGTCAGCATGAGAATAGGCGTAGACTTCACCTGGCGGAGACGGGTGCACACTTCGACGCCGTCCATGCCGGGCAGCATGACGTCCAGAATAACGAGCCCGTAATCTTCCGAGCTTGCTTTGCGAAGAGCAGTTTCTCCATCCTCCGCCTCTTCGATTTCATACCCTTCCTTCTCCAAATACATTTTTAACAAGCGGCGAATCCGTTCTTCATCATCAACAACAAGAATACGATTTCCGTGCTCTGACATTGGCGGCCAACTCCTTCATTTTTATAGGGAAAATCAGAAGTGGCCCTCTTGATTAAGAAAGGGCCCTTCTGATTGATCATTCACTGCTATTCTATTGACAATTAATCGGTTCCCGCATAGGAATGCAGACCCGCGATAATCAAGTTGACGCCGACCAGCGTAAACATGACCACGATAAAGCCGATAACGGACAGCCAGGACGAGTGTTTCCCCTGCCAACCGCGCGATAGCCGTAAATGAAGGTACACGCTGTAGAACAACCATGTAATAAGCGCCCACACTTCCTTCGGATCCCAGCCCCAGAACCGGCCCCATGCAATTTCAGCCCAGATCATGGCGAATATGAGACCACCCAGCGTAAATACCGGGAATCCGATCGCAATGGCGCGATAGCTGATTTCATCCAGATCGTCCGGATCCAATCTATTCAGTGCAGGCTGAATGAATTTTGCTAGCGGCTTACGCAGAATCAGGCGGAGCAACCCGTACAGGATCACCCCCGTGATCAGCGACCATATTACCGTATTCAGCTTACGCCCCGCATTCACGCCGTGCATCCAGGACGGAGCTTCCATGAGTGGAGATTTCATGCCCAAGAAGGACTGCATGCTCTCCGTCTCGCTTTTATAAGGTGCAACAAGCGGTGGCATGTTATATTCCACTTTTACTATTGTACTATTTTCTGTCTTCGGGTCAACCAAAGTCTGGTTAAACTCAGCCTGATATCCGCTTGCACGGAAGCTGTACACCGACAAAATAAATCCGATCAGTATCACGATGGCAAACATGCAGAGTTCAAGCCAGCGCTGTTCTCTGCGTGCGCCCTTATCTGTCCCGCTAAAGTTAACGGTACGGAGCAGGTGCATCAAGCCGGCAATAAAACCGACCGCAAAAAATGCATCGCCCAGCGCAGCCAAGGTTACGTGAATCCCCAGCCAATAAGACTGAAGCGATGGAATCAGCGGCTGCACCTCCTGCGGAAACACGGCTGCATATGCCATGATCAGAATCGCCAGCGGCAGGGCAAACAATCCGAGCAGCGATTTTTTGTAGATAAAATAAAGTACGAGGAAGGCAATCATGATTGCCATCGACAAGAAGGTCATAAACTCATACATGTTGCTGACAGGCACATGACCAGAGCCCGCCCATCTCGTAAAGAAGTACAGCAGATGTCCGATCAAACCGATCGATGCCGTAACAAATGCGATTTTCCCCCATTTAGCCAAATGGGCTTCCGGGTCCCGCTTGCGGAACCGTCGTCCCATAACGGCAAGTGCATACATGATAAATGCCGCACAATACAAGGTAAAGGCAACGATAAATGCGTTGCCGCTAAAATCAATTAGATTCATCCTTAGTCCCCCTGTTATTCTCCAATGACTTTTCATCGACTTCGATATTCATTTGCTTGAGGATCGCGGAGACCTCCTTGCGCAGCCCAAACCAGTTCTTGTTCGTATGTGCGCCAAGTGTCAGCGTTCCGTTATCAATACGCAGCCAGATCCGGCGATGGGTGAAATAAAAGCCCATGACCAGGCCGACCATACCGATAAAACAACCAATCCAAATGAACGGCATGGCTTTATCCACACGAATATTCAGATAAGTCGTAGATTCCGAAAAGTCCACATCGTCCATGCTGAGAACATCCAGTTGTACGAGCGCTTCCCCACCCGCCAGCTGTGCATTGATCGCTTCCTGGTTAAAGCGTTCCTTATCGATCTGCTTCGGGAAGTAGAAATATTGAATGCCTTCCTTCGGCAGCTCAGGTCCCTTAATCAGAAATAAGAATGCAGGCGCATTCGGGTTAGGTGACAGATTTACCGGTTTGCCGTTATCGCCAAGTCCAAAATCGGTAAAGGATTGTGTAAGCGTTAACGTATATTCTCCCGCCTGATACTCTCTTTGAGGATCGTCGATCGACAATGTGATTTTTCCGTATTCCTTCCCGCTCTTACTGTCAACCAGCACCGGCGAAACCGAACGGAGAATCGGGGTCAGATCATAATCGAATTGATAAGCTTTTAACCCTTTGTAATTGAGTGGATGATTTACCTCGATGTTATGACGCGTCACTTCCACGAGCTCGGGCTTTTTGCCGAGATCGTCACAATTGGCCTCGCACATATACAGAATCGCCTGCGTTTGGAACTCCTTCGGCAGTACTTTATTCTTGCCTTTAAATTCCTCCGGCATATCGTCCTCGGTATAGAACTCCACCTTAAAGCCATCGTTCAATAAATAATAACTGGTATTCTTGATGTGCACAGGCTCATCTTGAGGGAAGGCCATGTGCTCGTCCATATGCAGACCAGGAAGATTCCGTCCAAGAACGGCAAGCAGGAAAATAATCAGGCCGATATGAAGAACATAGGGGCCCCAGCGGCTGAACCGCTGCTTCTCCGCCAGTAGGGTTCCGCCATCCGTTCGCACGCGGTAGCCCTTCTTCTTAATGATCGGTTTCACCCGTTCAACCCAGTCGGCACCGTCCTCTTCGACTTGTCCTTGGTATATCACCTTTTGGCGGGTAAGGAAGGACATATGCTTCGGAATCCGCTGTCTGCTGAGCGCTTTGTATAGTGGAAGGACCCGGTCCAGACTGCAAATGACAAGCGATGCGCCGATCATGACAAGCAGCAGCACGAACCACCATGACGTGTATGTATGGGACAGCCCGAGCAAGTAATAAATATGCCCCAGCTGCCCGTACTCCTCTTTGTAATAGACCGAGGGGTCAATATTAAGGAATGTGCTTTCCTGCGGAAAGATGGTCCCTAACGAGGAACCAATCAGGGTAAGCAATATCAGATATATTGCTACTTTTACCGAAGAAAAGAAATTCCATACCCGATCGATAATACCGGGATTTTCTTTCTGTGATCGACGAGCAACGCCGTCATACCGCATTTCCAGAATCGGCTGGGCCTCTGCTTCCTCGGTCAGTGGCTTGCCGCATGCCTCGCAGAGGACCGTCCCCGTTGGATTCTGGTGTCCGCAATCACACTTCGTATTCTGGATCAAAGGCTTGGAACCTTGACTCATTTCGCATTCACCAACTGTTCAATTTGTTTGTCAAGGGTGTTCAAATCCAGTTCGCCTATACGAATATGATCAATTTTGCCAGAGGCCGTAACAAAAAAGGTGGTCGGCATCGGCCCAACCCCGAAGCTGGCAACAGCATCCCGTTTAGGATCCATCAGTATAGGGAACTTCACGCCGGTTTGAGCAACAAAATTCTCAACGGTCATTTTGTTCTCGCCCACATTAATTCCGATGATCTCAACGCCTTGACTGCTCCATTTCTCCCACTGGGCTTGAAGAGCCGGCATTTCCCGCACGCATGGCGGACAGTAGGTGCCCCAGAAATTAATCACCCTGGCCTTGCCTTCGTATTCGCTCATGGTATGTACGCTGCCATCCATGCCTAGAAGTTCAAAGTCCGCTGCCTCTTGACCCACTTTGGGAACCTCATCAGAACCGAATACCACGGTTGCAACGGCGTAAACTCCGACCAGGATTATGGCAAGCAGAATCACAATCTGTACGCTTTTCTTTGATTTGCCCATAAAGCAGCAGCTTCCTTTCTATGACATTCATCATATCGTTTACTACGGGTGTGAACATCCTATGAACAATTATAACGAAATTTGTCATAAACGCCGCTCGCCATTTTGAATATTATGTGTCGGGTTTAACGTTTTCTCTTCGGTTTCCCGCCCGGCTTAGCGGCTTTCGCCATCTGCAAAAGCTGGTTGATTTCATCCGCTGTCAAATGGCGGTACAAACCTCGTTTTAAATTTTGCAGCAGCAGATCCCCATAAGATATCCGCTTCAAACGCGTTACCGGATGGGAAATCGCTTCGAACATTCTTCTCACTTGACGGTTGCGGCCTTCATGGATGGTAATCGATATGACGGATTGTTTATTATCCGGGTCCACATCCTTATATTCCACTTCGGCAGGAGACGTCATTCCGTCCTCCAGCATGATCCCTTGGCGAAGCTTGTCCAGCTCGGTGCCATGGGGCACCCCTTTCACGGTAGCCAAGTATGTTTTGGGCACATGATATTTAGGGTGGCTGAGCAGATTGGCAAACTCGCCGTCATTGGTCAGCAGCAGGAGTCCTTCCGTATCGTAGTCCAAACGTCCAATCGGATATACCCGCTCTTTGATGCCCTTGAGATAATCCGATACAATTTTTCGGCCTTCGGGATCAGAAGCGCTTGTAATAACTCCCTTCGGCTTGTTCAGCATAATGTATACCTTTTTCTCATTCTTAATCGGTTTGCCTGAAACCGTAATGATATCCTGAGCTGGATCGGCCTTCGTGCCGAGTTCGGTAACGGTCTCTCCGTTTACCTGCACCTTGCCTTCAAGAATCAATTCCTCGCACTTGCGGCGGGAAGCGACTCCGGCCTGTGCCATAATTTTCTGTAATCTCTCCATGTTCGTTAGGTCACCTCATTCCTAATGATAACCATCGACAGGATAAATCACAAGCGCGTTCCATGGAAAATGTGCTCCAGGGCAGGAGTCGGAGTGAGGAAACAAGTATAACGGGGAAATATCATGGAGTCTGGATAGCTCCAAAATGATTTTGCTGGCGGTAAACAGCTGTGTTTTCTGGTCCAGCGACATGGACTCGTAGCCGATATTAAAGTCGCCCTCCAGACAGATATGAATCTGGCCCGGGTGAACCAGCACGGATGAAGAAGAAACCGAGCCGTCCGGATGAATTTTAAAATCCCAGTTCCGCGGTTCCCGCTCGCATACGGTATGATGAATAACAAAACCCTCGATTTCCATTTCATCACCCCTACTACAATTTGTAATTGCAGCAGTATATGACGCGAGGGAATCGAGGGTATGGGCACACGTCCCGTTACATAGAAAAAACGCTCCGTCTTACTCAGACCGTCCGAATGATCTCAATTAACCGAACACCAGCAGGCAGACGGCGATCGCGGCAATAAAACCGACCACATCAGAGAACAGCCCCACCTTCAGCGCATACCGGCCATTGCGGATTCCGACGGCGCCAAAGTAGACGGTCAGTACGTACAAAGTCGTGTCCGTGCTTCCCTGTATGGTCGAAGCAATTCGGCCAATCATGGAATCCGGACCGTATGCCCGGATCAGTTCCGTTGTGTAAGCGAGAGAGCCTGTACCCGTCAGCGGCCTGAGAATTCCCAAAGGCAAAATCTCGCTCGGCACGCCCAGCGATTGCAGAAAGGGGCCCGTCCAGCCCACAAAAAACTCCAGCGCGCCGGAAGACCGGAACACGCTAATGGCGACCATCATGCCCACCAAGTGCGGGATGATCCCAATCGCCGTGGAGAAGCCGTCCTTGGCTCCATCCACAAACGATTCATATACGGGCACTTTGCGGGTATAAGCATAAAGTGGAATGAATGCGATAATAATGGGAATAGACCAGGCGGAAACGAGATTAATCCATGACAGCAAGAATCATCACCCCTTCACATCCGGGTTCAGGCTTGTACCGATTCCCGGCGGCTTCTGGCGGCGTATCGTCCTTCTTCGATACCATCGGTCAGCCATAATGGCGGCCGCCGTCGCAATCGCTGTGGCCAAAAGCGTGGTCCCAACGATTTCCGAAGGATTAGCGGACTCATAATTCAGCCTGATCGCGATTAGCGTTGTCGGTATGAGCGTAATGCTGGCCGTATTTAATGCCAGCAGGGTACACATCGCCGGAGACGCTGTTTCCTTATCCGGGTTTAACTTCTGAAGCTCCTGCATCGCCTTAATCCCCATCGGAGTCGCCGCATTCCCCAGACCGAACAAATTGGCGCTCATGTTGGACAATATATACCCCATAGCGGGATGATTCTTCGGTACATCCGGGAACAGGAAGCGGACAACCGGGCCCAGCAGCTTGGCAACCTTCTTCAGCAGGCCCGCGTCCTCTGCCAGGCGCATCATGCCTAGCCAGAATACCAGTATGCTGATGAGACCGAAGGAGACGGTTACTCCCGTCTGGGCTCCGTCAAATGCGGCTTTTGTAACACTTTCGATGTTCCCGTTAACTGCCGCAAAGATAAAGCCGATCAGTATCATCCCCATCCAAATCAAATTGATCATCTCTTCGCCCCCGTTTGCTGCCTCGCTCGCGTGAGAATACACGATCTCTTTAGCGAAGGCTAGTTATGATTTGGCCCTAAACAGATGCCTTAGCACTTCTCCTGCAGACTGCCACAGCGACAACGAACCGATGGGTCCGGATGTGCTTCTGGACTTCTGCAAAACCTCAGGGACTTCAGGTAGCTTGCTTCCTTCCGCATAGACCGGAACTTTGCCGATGCTGACATTATCGAGCAGCAGTTCAATATGACCCCGAAGCCCGAAAGACAGGTCGGGCGTGCTCGTTTTATGCAGGACCAGCCTCTTCACCAGGCGCGCTTCCTCATCATGCGCAAACGCATACGTAAAGGAACTCCCCGTGACCAGTGGATAGCCCTGGATCTTCTGCCCTTTCTCCGTAACCTTTTTCAGTGGAAAATGGTTGAATCCGTAATCCAGCATCTTGGAATGATCATTCCAATCGTTGCCGTCATTCAGCGTAACCGCCGCAATCTGCTGACCGTTTCGGGTAGCGGAGCTTACCAGGCAGCGGAATGCTTTTTTGGTGTAACCGGTTTTGACGCCGTCCGCCCCCTCGTAGAAACGAAGCATCTTGTTTTTGTTATCCCATTTGTAGTCCCACGCTTCATTCGGATTGGGTGCTTTCTTGGTCGGCGTTTTGACAATCTCGCTAAAGACAGGATTCTTGAGGGCATAAGCCGTCAGTTTGGCAACGTCATTAGCGGAAGAATAATGATCATCATGATCCAAACCATGAGGATTCATAAAATGCGAGTTCGTCAAACCGAGTCCGGCCGCCTTCTCGTTCATCAGCAGCACAAAGCCTTCTTCCGTACCCCCGACATGCTCGGCGATGGCCGTCGCGGCGTCGTTGCCTGATCGCAGCATTAAGCCGTACAGCAGATTCTCAAGCGTCATCTCCTCACCTAGCTTCAGGAAGAGAGAGGAGCCCTCTTTGGCAAAAGCATTCTTGGAGACCTTGACGCGATCGTCCAGCTTGCCGTGTTCAATCGCCACAATGGCTGTCATGATCTTGGTCAGGCTTGCGATTCTTAAACGCTCGTCCCCGTTTTTGCTGTAGAGCATTCTACCGGAAGTGACATCAATCAGTGCAGCTGCCTGCGCATGGTTGGCGGGGCCATTCTCATGATCTGCATGCACGGGAACAACCGTTACCAGCAAGCAGCTTATGGCAATCAACATGGATAACAAAGACTTGCAGTTCGTCCATTTCATTTTCATCATTTTATCCTCCGGTGTTCAGAAATCTTGTACAAGTATATGTCGTCCGCGCTAAAGGTATGTCCATTTCATAATTATCCAAGAGTTCAGCTTCGCTGAATGCTCATATAACCGCTTCTCTTTACAGCAAAAATCCCTTCCGTTATGAACGAAAGGGATTTGCTTGCTCCAATCAGTACGCAGGCGGAGGCGTGGTGCTGTTCGCGGCATTGCTTCCTGATTGAAACATCGACTGGATTTGATCGAGTAAATACGGGGTTGCATCAATAATCCGTTCAAACAGATGGGTTTGATTGTCCAGCGGCACGATGTGCACGCCTTCTTTACCCACGACCAGGAAAGCAATCGGCCGAATGGACACGCCACCGCCGCTGCCGCCGCCAAAAGGAAGGGCACTATGATCGTTGTGCGTCCCGTTAGTGGTGGTGGATGCGTGTGTGCCTCCCGCCTCAACGTTGTAGTCGCTACCGCCGGCCGCGAAACCAAACGCCACTTTACTGATTGGCAAGATAACGCTGCCGTCCGGCGTATTCACCGGATCGCCCACAATCGTATTAACGTCCACCATTCCCTTGATGTTTTCCATAGCCGTTTGCATCAAGCCTTGAATAGGGTGTTCTGCCATGATCTAATTCCTCCTTTCACCTTTAACACGCGAACTATAAGTACCAGTCCAGCATACATAGCTTTTCCGCAAGAGATTTTCGCTATGCAGTTAAGCTCTGTGGAAATTTGCGGCGGACCGTTAAAGAGCGGCACCACATCAATTCGGGGAAGCTCTTTCATGACCAGGCGATACGACATCCATCCAAGTAACGTATGCTTGATGCCGTGCAGCAGACCAGTCGCTACCGCCGTGTCGGCTGCATGCTCCAGGGCAATCCGGGTTGACCAGCGCACATCCATGAGATGAACGGCCGACATCGTCTGTCTCAACCACTTTTTGAAACCTTTTGTTGAAAGCATGGCCCGCCCGTAGTCCTTAAATCTGATCGTTCTGCTCGAAGCCTTCTCCTCTATTGAATCGGGTGCAGTTCCCTGTTCTCCGTCTCCACCAACGGTTTCCTTCTTAAACTCGATCCCACCGTTCGCCAGGTGAAAGGGGACTGCATACTTGCGCTTAATTAATCCGAAGATCATTTTGATTTCTGCCAATACTTTATATTCATCTTTTTTCAGAACCACATCCAGCTTAATCGTTACCTTGGAGCTCAGCACAACGATCAGCAATACGATGAGGAGAACGACCAGACCAGCCGCCAGAAAGATCCATATCCTCACGAAGTAACCCCCAGCACGAACTTAGTCAAATGTAATCCGCTTGGCTTAGTATGGCAAAAGCGCCTCCAAATGATGCGAAATTGTTCCAAGTCCTTGAATTCAAATTTTCGCTAGCCGCATAAAAAATCCCGGACGATGGATTTTACCATGCCCGGGATCAACTTTTTGCTACAACCTATAATATTGTATACTGGCTAGGTTTCCTCTACATCATCAAACGTAAGCTGACGACCGTCAAGCTTATCGAACAACAGCTGAGTCTCCTCTTCTAAATTATCGTTATCCTCGAATTGCGACGGCTCCGGCAAATCCTTGATGTTGGCAAGCCCGAAATATTCCAGGAAAGACTTGGTCGTTCCATACAGAATCGGTCTGCCAATCGCCTCGGCGCGTCCGACTTCCTCGATCAATCCTTTGCTTACCAGCGTATGGATGGCCCGTTCGGACTTGACGCCGCGGATGTCTTCAATCTCTACGCGCGTAATCGGTTGACGGTAGGCCACGATGGAAAGTGTTTCGAGTGCGGCTTGCGACAAGGAGGAGCGGGAGGGAGAATACGCCAGGCGCTCAAAATACGGAGCATGCTCGGCCAGCGTCGCGACTTTGTAACTCCCCGCAATCTGTACGATCTGAATCCCGCGCTCATGGCGCTCCCATTCCTCCTTCATGTCCTCAAGCGCTTCGCCAACCAGGCCATCCGACTGCTCGGTGATCTCAGCAATTTGCCTAACCGACAAGCCCTCTTCTCCCGACAGGAACAGAAGCCCCTCAATAATCGATTTCAGCTTCGGATAATCCATCAATGCGTCCTTCCCCTCTCCACTCCATGACGATATCTTCAAACAACTTCTCTTGGTAGCACAAAATTTGCTTCATTTTCATCAGCTCCAAAATGGCCAGGAAGGTTACCACGATTTCATGCCGTACCATCTCTTCGTGTAGCAGCTTGGAGAACAGGATTCTGCCTCCAGGCCCAACCTCCTCCAAAGCATCCATGACCTGACGAATCCGGTCCTTAACCGATATTTCATCCCGCTGAATGCGGGCATACGATGTACGTTTGACTGCTTTGCTTAACGCTTTTTGAAAAGCAGCGATCAAATCCGAAATATGTAATCCCTGAACCGGATTCTCTTCCACTTCCGGCATGTAAGGCGTCAGGTCTTCCGCTTCCTTGGAATACATCAGACTGCGTTCCCATTCCTTCTCATGCAGGTGGCGAGCGATGCCTTTGTACTTACGGTATTCGATCAGCTTCGCAATGAGCTCTGCTCTGGGATCCATGTCATCCTCTTCATAAAAATCGAACTCGTCCATTTCGATAACCGGAGGCTTCGGAAGCAATAGTTTGCTCTTTATAGACAGCAGCGTTGCAGCCATGACCAGAAATTCGCTCGTAATTTCCAGCTCCAGCTCCTGCATGTTGTGCAAATAGGCCATGTATTGTTCGGTAATCTCGCTGACGGGAATATCCTGGATGTCGATTTCCGCTTTATCAATCAAATGCAGCAGCAGATCGAGCGGTCCTTCAAACGTTTCCAGCTTGTATAATACGGTCACGGTGAATCCTCCCGCCAAAAAAATAAAATGCAGTGCTCCAAAAAAAGAGCACTACATTAAATAAGCACTATTTTAGGCTTTTCGTCAAGTTCGCCATTTCGATGGCTGCCATGGCCGAATCCCAGCCTTTATTGCCGGCCTTCGTTCCCGCACGCTCCACGGCTTGTTCGATATTCTCCGTCGTCACGACACCGAAAATCGTTGGTACACCGGTCTTCAGGTTAATTGCGGATACCCCCTTGGCCACTTCGTTGCATACATAATCATAGTGCGTGGTGGACCCGCGAATGACGGTTCCCAAGGTGATGATTGCATCGTATTTGCCGCTCTCTGCCATTTTTTGGGCAATCAGCGGGATTTCAAACGCACCCGGCACCCACGCCACGTCGACTTCGTTCTCCTGTGCGCCATGACGCTTCAGTGCGTCCAGTGCGCCGCTCAGCAGCTTGCTGGTGATGAATTCGTTGAATCGACCTACGACGATCCCGTACTTTAGACCCTCGGATACTAATTTACCTTCAAATATTGTTGTCATGATGAATGACTTCCTTTCGGTTTGGAGTTTATATAAGGTCTTAAGGTGATCATAGGCATTGCTTCGCAAGAAGTCGCTGCCGGATCAAATCGTTCTTCCGATCGCTGTTAAATCCTGATTTCATGATCTATTTTTTCAAGGTGGAAATCAGGATTTAAAGGCGACCGCTACCGCTTCTCCAGAACTGATTTGCTCCTCTGCTTATTATGCTCAGGCAAATCCGTCTTCTCAAATAAGACCTTTTGTTATATGGTGATTAGTTGGCACTCTCGTTCTGCTCGATATCGCTGAATTTCAGCATATGACCGAGCTTGGCTTGCTTGGTATGCAGGTAGCCCGTGTTATCCTCGTTCTCCGGCATTTGGATCGGAACGCGCTCCACAACCTCAAGACCGTAACCCTCGAGGCCTTTGATTTTGCGCGGATTGTTTGTCAGCAAGCGGATTTTTCTGATCCCCAGATCCTTCAGGATCTGGGCTCCGATGCCGTAATCGCGCAGATCCGCCGCAAAACCGAGCTTCAGGTTCGCGTCCACGGTGTCGAGTCCCTCTTCCTGCAGTTTGTAGGCTTTCAATTTGTTGATTAAGCCGATGCCCCGCCCCTCCTGGCGCATGTAGAGAAGAACGCCTCTGCCTGCTTCATCGATTTGGCGGAGTGCCGCCTCGAACTGGGGACCGCAATCGCAGCGATGGGAGTGAAACACATCTCCTGTCAGACACTCGGAATGCACGCGCACGAGGACAGGCTCATTCCCGTCGATCTCCCCTTTTACCAAGGCAACATGCTCTTTATTGTCCACGTCGTTGGTGTAGGCTACGGCCTGAAACACGCCGAAGTCGGTCGGCATCCGCACAGCTACCTCTCGCTGGACAAGCTTTTCTTTTTCATTGCGGTAATGAATCAGATCCTTGATGCTAATCAGCTTCAGCTCATGCTTCTTGGCAATCTCCACAAGGTCCGGCAGCCGTGCCATTGTGCCGTCTTCCTTGATTACCTCGCAGATGACGCCGGCCGGATAGGAGCCGCTCAATCTGGCAAGATCGACAGCGGCCTCCGTATGTCCTGCCCGGCGCAGGACGCCTCCATCTTTTGCGATCAACGGGAACATATGACCTGGTCTTCGGAAATCGGACGCAGATGCATTCGAATCCAAAATGCCTTTGACGGTGATGGACCGCTCATAGGCCGATATGCCTGTCGTAGTGTCCTTATGATCAATGGAAACCGTAAAGGCCGTTCCATGAAAGTCCGTATTTTGGGTAACCATCGGTTTGAGGTCGAGCTCCTGGGCTCTGGCCTGCGTCATGGGCAAACATACGAGCCCACGGCCTTCGGTGATCATAAAATTAATGACCTCCGGGGTTGCCTTATCTGCTAATGCGATAAAATCACCCTCATTCTCACGGTCTTCATCATCGACAACAATGACGACCTTGCCTTCCTTCAAATCGGTTAACGCCTCTTCGATTGTATGAAATGAAAAGCGCTCATCCATCGCTACTCCTCCTTCTTCCTCATGGAGACTCTATGTGAATCACTAGGCTTAGGCAAATCCGTGTTCCGCAAGATAATCCCTGCTGATCCCCGGTTTTGTTCCGCCTTTGCTGCCGGCCCCTTCTGAGCCGTAATGCAGCAGGTGATCTACATATTTCCCTAAAATGTCGCATTCGATATTAATCGTATCGCCCGCTTTTTTATAAGCCAGCACCGTCTCCGCCAGCGTATGGGGGATGATGGATACCGTAAAGGAGGAATCTGTCGTTTTGACAACGGTCAAGCTGATTCCATCCAGGGTGACGGAGCCTTTCGGAATGATATATTTGAATATGTCCCCATTCGCGGGCGCAATCTCGTATACCACGGCATTCTGATCTGCCTGCACGCTGCGAATGACACCTACGCCATCCACATGCCCCTGAACGATATGGCCTCCGAATCTGCCTCCGGCCGCCATCGCCCGTTCCAGATTCACCTTTCCGCCTGGCTGCAGTTCCTTAAGATTGGTATTTCTATAGGTTTCCGGCATCACGTCTACCGTAAATATACCTTTGTCAATGGTTGTAGCTGTCAAGCAAACGCCATTAACGGATACGCTGTCCCCCAGCTTTAAATCATCCATAATCCGGCTCGCGGAAATGCTCAGCAGCATGGCTTCGCCCTTCCGTCCGATCCGCCTCATCTCGCCGATCTCCTCAACCAATCCAGTAAACACAGGCTTCCCTCCTTTCTTTCTCCTTATTTCCAGACCGGAATCCCGGTGACGTAAATATTGTCGCCAAGTCTTTCGGTCTCAAGTCCTGTCAGCTGAATCGCTTGATTCATCTGCTCATACCCGCTGAACATGTAATTTCCCGGGGAATCGTATCCACCAATAATCTTAGGGGCGATGAACTGGATGAGCCGATCCACCAGCTTCTGTTCCAGCATTGAGCCATTCAGCGTGCCCCCGCCCTCCAGCAAAATGGAGGCAATCCCCTTTTGCCCCAGTTTCACCAGTGCAGCCTTCAGATCCACACGCGGTCCTGGCCCGCAGGGGATAACCTGAATTCCTTGCTCTTCCAGCACGGACCGGTTCTTCTCATCCGCCTGCTCCGTCGTCAAGACCCATGTCGGCGCCAAACCGTCTGTCACGACATGGCTGTCGAGCGGGATTCGTAAGCTGGAATCCACAATGATCCTAACCGGATGCAAGCCTTCCACGCCAAGTCTTGTCGTCAGGCTTGGATTATCCGCGATTACGGTAGACACGCCTACCATGATGCCCTGGTGACGATGACGCAGCGTATGCACAAGCTCTCTTGATTCCTCATTGGATATCCACTTGCTATCACCGGTTTTCGAAGCGATCTTGCCGTCCAGCGTGCTGGCTGTCTTTAACGTTACGAAAGGCTGACCCGTCGTAATGAATTTAATGAAGGTTTCGTTCAAGCGAAGAGCACGTTCCTTAAGGACACCGATCTCAACCCTGATTCCCGCTGCGCGCAGCATTTGGATCCCATTGCCCGCAACAAGAGGATTGGGGTCCTCGCAAGCAACAACCACTCGCTGAACACCTTCGGCAATCAGCCTCTCGCTGCATGGCGGCGTCGTACCGTAGTGACTGCAGGGCTCCAGTGTCACGTACACCGTACTGCCCGCTGCTTTGCTGCCAGCCATATTCAGAGCATGAACTTCAGCGTGCGGTGTTCCGCGCTCCAGATGTGTTCCCACCCCTGCAAGCGCGCCATCCTTAACGACGACACAGCCCACAACCGGATTAATCCCGGTTTGGCCCTGAGCACGTTCAGCCAGGTCCAGCGCAAGTGACATATAGAATTCATCGTTGACGATATCCATGCTAAACATGCCCCTTTCTCAACGTTCACACAAAAAAGCCCTGCCAAAGATTCGGGGAATCCTTAACAGGGCTTGATGGAAGTTATAATCGACACACTAAATAACCGTTATGATCGCAGGTTTTGCCTATAACAAACGATTCAAATCCGTTACCGACGACATCAAATCATCGCAAGCACAGGTTTGAATCGCATGTGAAAACCTGCACATAACGCATATCGCGTTGTGTGCACAGACACAAATAGCACATGTTGCTTATGTGTCTTTCACTCCTTCTCCCATCCAGACTATACTGTCGGTCCCGGATTTTCACCAGGTCCACCGCATACGGTGTGTTACAACACACGCATATCCGGGTCACGGACTAAGACGCAGCCATCTGCTTTCTAAAGCTCAATCACTGCGTTCATCACCGCCGGTAGGGAATTTCACCCTGCCCCGAAGGATTAAACATATGAAATTGTTTGATCTTATCAAGAATCTTATCACCACCTTTTGAAAATTGCAAGAAAAACAACTAACTTTTTTAAAGTTTATAACTTAATGACAATATGTGTATTGAATGTAGAAGGAGAATCCTCCCCCAAGGGAGAACAGTTAAATAGGATAAACACAGGAACTAGATACAGTTGAAAAGGAGCACGCAACGATGAAAACATCGCTGGACATTGTCGTCCGTCCTACGGAGATCGACGTCAACGGACATGTAAACAACGCCAAATACCTGGAATATCTGGAGTGGGGCCGTGAGGAATGGTACGAAGCAGGAAATCTTCAATATGACCTATTGAAACGGCTCGGTGTCCAGACCGTTACCGTCAATATCAATATTAATTACCGCAAGGAGTGCGGCCAGGGCGAACGGCTGACGATCGTGACCGAACCGCAGATTATGGGTCGTACGAGTTATGTGCTGATTCAGACGATATACAACGAACAGGGAGAGCTGTGCGCGGATGCCGCCGTTACCAGTGTGGCGATGGATGTACATACTCGAAAAAGCCGGCCTGTTCCGGAGGAGCTCCGCCAATTATTCCCTGACCCTGCCTAACCCCTCCCCGGAATATTAAAAACAGGCTCACCCTTATGAGTGAGCCTGTCCTGACCGGAAGCTAATGGTTACGCTTCGTATACTTCTACTTTTTCCATTTTGTCGCGGCCTTTGAATGCATCCACATACTCCATGCCCTCTACAACTTTACCGAACACCGTATGTTGTCCGTCCAAATGCGGCTGCGGCTCGTAGCATACATAGAACTGGCTTCCGCCCGTGTTGCGGCCGGCATGCGCCATGGCCAAGCTTCCACGCTCATGCTTGTTAGGGTTGATCTCGCAGTTGATGGTATAGCCAGGACCGCCGGTTCCCGTTCCCTGTGGGCAGCCGCCTTGAGCAACGAACCCAGGAATTACGCGGTGAAATACAAGACCGTTATAAAAACCGGAGTTCGCCAATTTCTCAAAATTAGCTACCGTATTCGGTGCATCATTCTCGAACAGATCAAGCACTACCTCTTTGCCGTTCTCTAATGTGATCTTCGCTTTTTTAGCCATATGTGTTATCTCCTTCCGTTATTAGAACGCTTTAATCGATTTTTTTACAATGCATTCTATAGTTTACTATGAATTGAGCTTCGAAGCAAAAACGATCTTGTCCCCCGTTTACACATCCTATATCAAGTCCAAGGCAAACCAAAGAGCCCTGACCGCAGCCGGAGGCAGTGGCGGGCCCTCTTGGGTTTTAGAGCCGTAAAACAAACTTCAGTTTAATTGGTTACGGTTTCTTTGGTTACACTTGCCGGCACCACATCATGACTGATGATGTCCGCAAGCGACTCACGGCGTACGACCAGCTTGCTCTGTCCGTCCTTCACGAACACGACTGCAGGTTTGCGGATGCGGTTGTAATTGCTAGCCATGGAATAGTTGTATGCGCCTGTGCAGGATACGGCCAGCAAATCGCCTGTTGCTACCTTCGGAAGCTCCAAGTCCCAGATGAGCATGTCTCCGCTCTCACAGCACTTGCCGGCAATGGATACCGTTTCTTCCGGTTTCTCATTCGCCCGGTTCGCCAGCAGCGCTTCATATTTCGACTCGTACAGCGCCGGGCGCGGGTTGTCCGTCATTCCGCCGTCTACGGCAACGTATTTACGCACTCCGGGAATATCCTTGCTTGTGCCCACCGTATACAGGGTGGTGCCTGCATCACCAACAATGCTCCGGCCCGGTTCCACCCAAATTTCAGGAAGTTCGGAGCCAAGGCCCGCAAAATGGGTCTTCACGGCATCCGTGATCGCTTTTACATACTGGGATACTTGAAGCGGCGTATCGCCATCCACGTAACGGATACCGAAACCACCCCCAAGGTTTACAACCTTGAACACAACCCCCAAACCTTCTTTAACGGAAGCCGCGAATTCAGCTACGCGCTGAACAGCCATCTGAAAGCCTTCCACCTCAAAAATCTGGGAGCCGATATGGGAATGAATACCCATCAGATGAATGTTCGCTTGAGCCTCGGCAAGCTTCACCGCTTCATAAGCAGAGCCGTTGCCGATATCAAAGCCAAATTTCGAATCCGTTTGGCCTGTTGAGATATACTCATGCGTATGAGCCTCAACACCCGGTGTCACGCGTAGCAGAATGTTGACCTTCCGATTCTTCTCGGCAGCAATCGCTTGCAGCATATGCAGTTCAACTACGTTATCGACAACGAAACAGCCAATTTCCGCATCCAGCGCCATCTCAATTTCTTCCGGGGTTTTATTATTTCCGTGGAAATGAATCCGGTCTGCCGGGAATCCGGCCTCAAGTGCGGTGTACAGCTCTCCGTCTGATACGACGTCAAGCGACATACCTTCCTGGTCGGCCAATTGGCACATGGCCATCACGCAAAACGCCTTACTTGCATACGCGACTTGGAACTTCAAGCCGGACGCCTTGAAGGCCTCGATGTATTCCCGACAACGATTGCGAACCGACTGCTCGTCTACAATATATAATGGTGTTCCATATTGAGCTTTCAAATCGGATGTGTCACACCCGCCGATTTCCAAATGCCCCTGATCGTTAATCTTGCTTGTACCGTGTAAAAACATGCTTACAATTCCTCCGATCCATTGATTCAAAATAGGGTAATCGAATAATTGTTCACAGTATAGCAGACAACGGAAGGTAATCAAAATGGATTTTTCAACACAACATTTGTGTTATTGTTATTGCTCGCCTCTCGGATTCATTTCAGGGCCCATTTTGGTGTTGTCGCGTGTTTTATTGTGGGCCGGGCGTCTTCTAGATAGAAGCAGCGGTTTGCGGAACAAAATTTCGCCCATCGCTTTTGCACTAAATGGTATAAATGGCCACAAATAAGAGGAATTGTAGGAACGGTGTGTCGTCAGGAGCAGAATCAGAAGCGTCGTCCCGATGACAAAACCCTTCACCCCAAACAGGGCTGTTGCAAGCAGAAGGAGCAGCCTGACCATCCGGTTGGCAAGTCCCAGCTCATAACTCGGAGTTGCATACATCCCGATGGATGCAACCGCCATATACAAGACGACCTCGTTGACAAACAATCCGGTCTTAACGGCGATGTCGCCGATCAAGATCGCGGCGATCAGCCCCATCGCCGACGCAAGCGGTGTCGGCGTATGAACGGCAGCCAAGCGGAGCAAATCCACGCCGAATTCAACGATCAGAAACTGCAGGATAATCGGAATTTTAGCATTCTCCTGCGGACCGATGATATCGAGTCCCGGCGGCTTCAGTTCAGGATGGACAACAAGCAGCATCCACAGCGGGAGCAGGAACATGGATGCAAAAATGCCTATAAAACGTATCCAGCGGAGATATGTCCCCATAAATGGGGTTTGGCGATTCTCCTCGGCATGCTGACACAGATCCAAAAACGTGGTTGGCATAATCATCACGCTCGGTGAAGTATCTACCATGACAACTACTCGGCCTTCGAGCAGATGGGAGGATACAACATCCGGCCGTTCCGAATATCGGACCAGCGGAAATGGGTGCCAGCCTTTGTTCACGATTGCTTCTTCGAGCTGTTTATCTCCAAGTGGAAGCCCCTCTAAATCCACTTCCTTGATTTTATCGCGAATCGCCTCAACCTGCGTACGGTCCACGATGTCATCTATGAAAACCAGGCACACATCCGTTCTCGTCCGCCTTCCGACCTTCATGACCTCAACGTGAAGTCCCGGATCACGAACCCGTCTTCGCACCAGGTTCACGTTGGTAACGAGTGTCTCCGTAAAACCATCCCTTGCGCCGCGAACGACACGTTCCACCGCAGGCTCCTCGAGCCCGCGCACAGGATATTTCCGGGTATCCAACAAGATAGCGGAATGCGCATCCTCAATGAACAGCGCACATATACCCGAGAGCACTTCGTTAATCACTTTGCTGAGCCTTGTATCCCGCTCCACTTGGACATGGGGAATATAGCGGGTCATCATCTCGGTAAGTGCCTGATTGCTCACATCCTCCGGTGTCAGATACGTCAGCCTTGTCAGTATATCCGTCACCACGGCATCATTCGTGAAGCCGTTTAAGAAGAGAAGTCCCGCGTTTCTGCCGGCAAAGTTCATTTCACGGAATACCACATCAAAAGAAACCCCAAGACCGATAACTTCCTTAAGCACTTTTTTCAGATCACTCAGCTTTGCGGGGACATGGTCTGTATGCTGCCAGTAGATGACGGATTCCTCGGTGCTGTTGGAGGTCTCGGCCTCCCTCTTCTCAGCCAGCTCCTGTTCCTCCAATGCTTTGATCTCCGATGGTGGAATGATCGGAATATCGGTCTCCCGTTCGCCGTTATATGTTGTTTTCTCGTCCATAACCTACCTCCTAGCCTCAACTATCACTTGCTGTAAACAAACCAGTCGAACAGAGAGCCCGCTACCTTGCCTGCGACCATGGCCATAAGAAGACCGAACAAATAGCCCGTCAACCGGAGCCGCTTGGCCAGAATCGGCAATACATTCAATACTTCGGTCAATGCGGCTGCCAGCATGCCGATGAATATCCCGCACATCAATCCGATCACGGTACTCACAACCGGTCCCAAAGGAACGGACCATCGCCAGAAATCGGCCACCGTGCCGATAAAAGATCCGGCAATTAAAGCCCCTTCATACCAATGGACCCGGTTGTACGTTGCCGTCAGCTGGGACAATCTCGGAATGATGTCCAACACGATGATGAGCGCAATGACTCCGCCGCCGACGGCGATGCCCCCAGCTACGCCAAGAACACAGGTGAATATCCCTTGCAGAATGGACATCATCATGGTTCCTTACCTGTCGTATCCGCTCCGGCGTTCATTTTCCGATATTCTTCGGCGACCACGAACTGATCCAGATTTTCCTGATAGAGGTACATTTCCACCTCGAGCGGGGTCGGTTCTTCATTCCATTTTTTCTTGAATAAGTGATTGAAGAACACCGTCATTCCGAATCCGAGCCCGAGCGAGTATGCAATCTGGAACAAATAGGGATGCTCGTCTCTTTTCCCCGTCACCATCTCGACGATTCGGATCTGTACCTCGAGCATGTTGACGTCGGCATGGAAATTCATAATGGTCAGCGCCGAACCGAAAAACAAGAGCAGCCAAATGAGCGGGAACCACAATTTGGACCGCTTGCTCTCCGGACCAATAAGCTCCACCAGGGTATGATGGTTTCCCATCGGTTCAATATGGGCGCCAGGAATCAAGGCTTGAATCTTCGGGATGATTTGTATCAGATCCATGACAAGGCGGTTGCCATCGATATCCTTCGGCTGCGTAAGCGGCAGGGCTCTAAGCCGCTTCTCCCATTCGGGCTCGCAGACAATGAAGGCGACATCACCTAGTTTGACGGTCTGGTTTCTTGGTAACCGTATGCGGCTCCTTAGCTGCAGAAACACCGTCGGAGTGGGATTAACCTTCATCCGAAACACTCCTTTACTGCTAAATTACCGTTAGTATGGGAAATGTCTCTCCTTTCTACTCGGATTTACCATACTTTCTTTATCCGGCACATCAACAAGGAGGTTGTTGAAAAATGAAAAGACGCCGTCCCCTAAGGGCGGCGTCAGTTTGAGCATTTCTTTAGAATAACGGCTGCGAGCCGCTACTGCGCGATCTCGTTCCGTATGCTCTGCAATATTTTTTTCTCAAGTCGCGATACCTGTACTTGGGATATGCCCAGCCGGCTGGCAACTTCCGACTGCGTCTGATCCCGGTAATACCGCAGATATACAATGAGCCGCTCCCGTTCGGTCAAGCCGCCTATCGCTTCATTCAAGGCCAGCTTGTCGAACCATCGTTCCTGCGATTCATCAGCTATCTGATCCATTAGCGTTATGGGATCCCCGTCATTTTCAAATACGGTCTCATGAATCGAGGTTGGCGGTTTGTTCGCCTCTTGGGCAAACACCACTTCCTCGGGGGTTACCCCAAGCTCTTCGGCAACCTCTTTCACCGTTGGAAGCCGATCGAGCTGCTTGGACAGCTCGTCCCGCTTCTTCCTGACTTTGTTGGCCATTTCCTTAAGCGAACGGCTGACCTTCAGGGTCCCGTCGTCCCTTAAGAAGCGCTGAATTTCTCCGATGATCATCGGTACGGCATAGGTCGAGAACTTTACGTCATAACTGAGATCGAACTTGTCCACGGATTTGAGGAGACCGATACAGCCGATCTGAAACAGATCATCAGGCTCATACCCCCGGTTCATAAACCGCTGAACGACAGACCAGACAAGACGAATATTACAGTTGACGAGCGTGTCCCGGGCGACATTATCCCCGCTTTGGCTAAGTGCAATGAGTCGTTTGACCTCCGCGTCGTCCAAATAAGTCTGCGAAGTTTTCTTCACATCGGCATCCATTTGTCCAACCCCTAATTATATAAAGCTTTCTTAGATTCGATCCTCTTTTTCATTTTGATCGACGTACCGCTGCCTGGTTCGCTGACCACTTCAAATTCGTCCATGAAATTTTCCATGATGGTGAATCCCATGCCGGATCGCTCCAGCTCTGGCTTTGATGTATAAAGCGGCTGCTTGGCCATCTCCAAGTCTTCGATCCCATGGCCGGAATCTTCAATGCACAGCGTGATCATATCCCCGTCTATGGAGGCTTCAATCTTGACAACCCCATCCGGATCACTATCGTAACCGTGGATAATGCTGTTTGTGACCGCTTCGGAGACTACCGTTTTCAGGTCACTGAGCTCATCCATGTTGGGATCCATCTGGGAGATGAACGCAGCCACGGCGACACGGGCAAAGGATTCGTTTTCCGACTTTGCGGCAAACTGCAGAGTCATAAAATTATGCTGTGCTTTTCCTTCACTCATGACACTACCTCCAAACCCGAGAGTGCCGTGCTCTCGTTCTCATATATCGGCATGATCTTGAACAGCCCCGACATTTCAAGCAAGCGGTAAACCTGTGGCTTGACATCGCATACCGCCATCTTTCCGCCTTTTTGCTTGATGAATTTATAGCGTCCCAGGATGACCCCAAGTCCCGAGCTGTCCATAAAGTCCAAGTCCTTTAAGCTCAGCACCAAGTGCTCTGTTTGACGTCTCTGAATAGCTTCATCCAGCTGCATCCGGACATGATCGGCCGTATGATGATCCAGTTCCCCGGACAGACGGACAATCAGTACATGCCTGTGATGCTCCATATCAACATGCAGATTCATGTTTGCTCACTCTCCTCCCTGACATGAACAAAGATTTCTACATTTGAAAAAGACATTCCTGCATCCCGACAAAACTAGAAGAAAACTCCTATTAATCTACATGAAACAACTTGCCGGTTGTCCGTTTGAACAGCTTCCAGAATCCGGCCTTCTTCACCTCGACAGGAGATGTCAGCTCGAACTCCTTCACTACCCGATCGCCTTGATACACCGTTAGCTTGCCGACGACTTGTCCGGCGGCTACCGGCGCCTTTAAATTCGGGTCCATCTGAATTTCATGACGGATATCCGGACTTTTTACGCCCTTCTTAACCAGCACGCTGTAATCTTTATCCGCTTGAATCGAGATCTCTGGCACGGTCCCCTTCTGGACCTTCACGATACCTAACACTTCACCCGGCTTATAGATGGAATGCATCGAATACTGGGAGAAGGCATAGTCAAACATGCGAGATACTTCATTATTCCGAGTCTTTGTATCCGGAGCTCCCATGACAACGGCTACAGCGCGCAGTCCGTCCCGTTTGGCCGTTGCCGATAAACAGAATTTGGCCTCTGACGTGTATCCGGTTTTCAATCCGTCAGCACCCGTGTAGAATCGAACCAGCTTGTTTGTGTTGACCAGCCAGAACGGTTTTTCTGAATCTTTACGTAAATAATCCTGATATGCTCCCGTATATTTGGTGATCTGGTCATATTTCAGCAGCTCCCGGCTCATGACCGCAATGTCGTGGGCCGAAGTATAGTGATTCTCTGCAGGAAGTCCGTTGCAGTTCACAAAATGTGTATCCTTCATTCCCAGCTCGGCCGCTTTCTCGTTCATCAGCTTCACAAACGCTTCCTCTGAGCCGGCAATTTTCTCCGCCACCGCGACGGAGGCATCATTGCCTGATGCCATGGCTATGCCTTTGAGCATCTCATCCACCGTCATCTCTTCGCCGGGCTCAAGAAAGATCTGCGACCCGCCCATGGAGGCCGCATATTCGCTGGTACGCACTTTATCCGTCCACTGCAATTGTCCTTCATCGATGGCCTCCATCGTAAGCAGCATCGTCATGATCTTGGTGATGCTCGCCGGAGGCAGCTTATCATGGCTGTTTTTCTCGTAAATAATGGTTCCGGTATCCGCATCCAGCAATATAGCAGAACGAGCACCTGGTGCCAGTTCCTCTTGAGATGATCCTTCGCCGGGTTTGCTTTTTTCTTCTGCATAACTTGGTACAGCCGCACTGGACAACCCTACAAATAGAACCAGCAATCCAGCGATTAACGCTTTTTTCACTTCCATCCCCTCCTGACATTCGTAATGGCATCCCGAAAAATAACGGGTCTGCTATTCATTGTCGTCAGGATGAAAACAAATTATTCCAGTATTTTACGGAAATATTATCACCTTGATCTTAAAGGAACACAGAATAACCCCACAAAGTGGAGCCTATGCTTCGATGCTTATTCCAAATCCTTTGCGGGGACCCCAAACACGTATAAATGCGAATACAGAATGGTTCAGCTTCGCTGAAAACTTATAGCAAAAAAGCTGGGCTCGGCAGATATAAATCCGCCGGAGCCCAGCCCCTTGCTAAAATGGGTTATTACATTTTTGGAATAATGGCCATGACAAGCGCAAGGAATTTCTCCCGGACCTTCTCGGCGGTCTCCATAACCTCGTCATGGGATAGCGGCTGATCCAATATTCCGGCTGCCATGTTGCTGATGCAGGAGATGCCCAGCACTTCAAGACCGGCATGTCTGGCCACAATGACCTCAGACACCGTGGACATGCCTACCGCATCCGCACCGAGCGTACGCAGCATGACGATCTCGGCAGGCGTTTCATAGGTTGGTCCGAGCAAACCTGCATAGACCCCTTCTCTCAGCGCAATGCCCTGACCCACCGCGACTTCTTTTGCCAATTGGCGAAGCTGACGGCTGTAAGCCTGGGACATGTCCGGGAACCGAACGCCAAGCTCCGGATCATTCGGCCCGATCAGCGGGTTGGTGCCTGTCATGTTCAGATGATCGGAGATCAGCATGAGGTCACCCGGCTCGAAGGACGTGTTGATGCCGCCCGCCGCATTGGTAACCAGCAGACTTTTCACACCCAGCTCTTTCATGACGCGCACTGGGAAAGCCGTCACTTCCGGACCATAGCCTTCATACATATGGAAACGGCCCTTCATCAGAACGACAGGTCGATCGTGAATCGTACCCAGCAGCAGTTCTCCTTCATGGCCTTCTACTGTGGACACGGGAAAATGAGGAATGTCCGTGTACGGGATGGAGACCGGGTTCTCAATTAATTCTGCCAGCACGCCGAGTCCTGAACCCAAAATCAGGCCGACCTGGGGCTCGACACCCTTCTGCCCGCGTATGTATGCCGCTGCTTCCTTAATGCTTTCCTGATGAATTGAACTCATGTTCATACCTCTCCTAACTGAGAATAAGTTGTAGATCTTAGTCGAGCAGGTCTCGCTAAGATCTCGGGTGAAAATGATCATATACTTCCTTCATGCTTTTCTTGGTGGATTGATACATGCCGGTGGTGGATAATGCCGAGTGACCCAGCATCTCCTGAACCGAACGCAAGTCGGCGCCGTTCTGCAGCAAATGAATGGCAAACGAATGGCGAAGGGTATGCGGCGTGATCTCCTCATCGATATCGGCCAATTTGCCATACTTTTTAATGATTTTCCAAAATCCCTGCCGTGTCAAGCGCGTACCGAGTGAATTCAGGAATAATGCATCCTCATCCGCATCACGAATCAGCTTGTCCCGCATGTCTTGCATATAAATAGCCACGCTCTCGGCTGCGATCTGGGTAATTGGAAGAATTCGCTCCTTCCCTCCGGAAACGGCACAGCGAAGAAATCGCATCTCCATATTTATGTCATGCGTATTCAAATTCACCAATTCCGACACCTTAATACCTGAAGCATATAGCAGCTCCAGCATTGCTTTGTCCCGGGCCCCCTGAGGGGTGCCGGAATCCGGGGCCGACAGCAGCTTGTCCACCTGCTCAATGGTTAGCGACTTGGGCGGCTTCCGTTCCGGCTTCGGATTATCCAGCAGCTGGGTCGGATCTTGTCCTATAACGGCTTGACGCACCAAATATTGAAAAAAGGAACGCAAGGAAGCCGTGCAGCGAAGCTGGCTTGATGCCGCCTTGCCCTGCTGCCTCAGTCTTCCCATGTATAATCCAAGCATGGTACGTGTAACTTCCTGCGGATGGATAACGTCTCTTTCCTCTGCAAAAGCAATGAATCCTAGTAAGTCGGCCCGGTACGATTCAATCGTACTTCGGGACAATCCCTTCACGTCTTCCAGATAGGTTACATATTCGTCCAGATATTGTTTCATGATCTTTTTGCTCCTATTCCCGTGTGCCCGTTACAAGCACGATCACTCCCCATACCAGTAGTACAATCGCAGACGTTCCGCCGGCGAAAATCGGGAGTCCATGGTGCTTTCAGGCTGAAAAGCCTTAACCGCTTGACCGGAAGGCGCACGGTAAGGATCCACTGGGGTCAGCCAATCTCCCACCCAACCCAGCACAAAGTAAAAAAACATCGTCAGAACGGCAAACATCGTAATAAATCGGATCATTGAGCCTATTTTTCGGATCGATATAATCACTGGCAGCGCCTCTCTTTCATCTTTGCTTGATCACCAAGTGAAAGTGGGTATTACAGGTATACTTCACGTATATCCTATGATACAAGCTGCTGGATTATGACGCTTTCCTCTGATGTTCTTTAGTCATTGGACTTGGCGGTTATTGGGATAGAATAAAAAAAACGTCTTATCGACGTACATGGATGATGTAGAATGATAGATTGTTCTTGCGTGAACGATACGAACTCGTGCATGTTCCATATATATTTTGGTTACCATCTAAAAAACCCTCCCGGCTTACCGCCGTAGAGGGCTTGCCGTGATGGTCATCACTGCGGTTTGTTGAATGATATAAAATTATGATTTGTCCTGGTCATTCTTGCCCTTCTCTTTGCAACGGTAGCATATGCCATGGAAATCAAGCCGATGGTCATGAACGGTAAAGTTAAACTCTCGCTCTAACCGCTCTTCCAATGGACCGAGCCAATCCTCGCGTATCTCATCCATGCTTCCACATTGAGTACATATCAAATGATGATGGTGATGCTTCGAAGTATCCGTCCGCAAGTCATAACGGGCGACACCATCGCCAAAATTTATCTTCTCGACAACATGAAGCTCACTGAGCAGCTCTAGGGTACGGTACACGGTTGCCAGACCGATCTCCGGAGCCTTCTCTTTCACGAGCATAAATACATCCTCTGCGCTAAGGTGGTCGTCTTCATTTTCCAACAATACGCTTACCGTGGCTTCCCGTTGGGGCGTTAATTTGTATCCTTGGGATTGTAGCTGCTGCTTAATTTTGTCGATCCGCGCTTCCATCGTTTCCCTCCCCCTTGGAAATCACTGCACGTTATTGTTCACTTCCTTCATTATAGGGGGATTTGACAAACAAAGTCAAACGGTTTTGCTTTATGGAAAAATTCGCGGATTATAGCAACATTGGCGTGACCCAGCGCATCATGACCGGGGTTACCCAGGTTTCAAAAGAAGCGACTCCGAGCGTTAACAGGACCATGAAAAAGGTCAGCATCGCATACGAAGCAAAGGGCTTTACCATGCTCCCGCCGCGATTCATAATAAACCGGTCCCTGATGATGTATAGGGAGAAGGTTATCGCCGCTACGCTGCACATCATGAGCACGGGGATGATGAACAAATTTTGCGGCGCAATCGATACCAAGGCGAACAGCAGTCCTTTCCAAGAATACTGTCCGACCAAGTAACCGACCGTAAACCCAATAAGCACTCCTTTTAAGAAGTCCAATATCAATATTCCCGGAAGCCCGATAACGGACAATCCCAGAATCCATATCAAACCGATCCATTTCAGATGAAGGGCTGCGATGCTCCAGTAAGAAGACTGACTCATGGTTTCTCCACCGTCCTGCACGTTTACAAAAAAGTGGTTTAAATATCGGGCCATCTCCTGCTGCTGCTCCAATGAAAGTGCATTGACCATCAACGCTCCAAACAGGACGCCAACTAAAAACAAGACGCCCACGAACACATAGAGCATGGTCTGATCCTTAAAGGCTTGGCGGAATGATTGCATAGAATAGAGTCTCCTTTCTGTGTCTCTACTCTACTCTATGACCATCACCCTTCTTGTATGACCTAGCGATTGAAAGAGTTGATCGATTTAGCGGAGAACCTTCCCGTAAGAGCCTCCCCCGCCATCCGATAAGGACAATGTCCCGTTTCTAGCCATCACAATGCTGGCAGCGAGCCCTTCTCCAGCAACAGCGGCAAGCTCTGCTTCCGTAGCCTGGTGAAGGATGTGCATTTCGGTGCCGAAAGCCCCCAGCAGCTTCGACATCGACGATTTGCCAAGGCCCGGGATGAACTCTAGCGGAACCTGATAGTGATATGCCGGCCGGCTTTGCGGTACCATGGGCTCTTTGCGGTCAGCGATGTTCAGAATCCGATCAAACACGCCCTGCACCAGCTTGGTACTCCCGCAGTAAGGACAGCGCACCAATTCATGAATATCGCTGCCCTCCTCCAGAATGCTGTCACAGCCGCCGCAGTAAGTACGATGGTATTTTCCGAGTCTGGGATTAAGCCCGTAGTTCGCGCTGATTCTTCGACCGTTACTTGTTCCAAGCGCCTGGCGAAATTCGGTAAATGAAGGCTTCGCCATATCAATCCGGTTGTATTCCCTGCCGATTTTTCCAAGCGAATGCGCATCCGAATTTGTCAGAAAGGAGTAGGCGTCCAGTTCGCTTATCCGCCCCGCCATCGAGGAATCAGCACTGAGTCCAAGCTCTATTCCCGCAATCCCGTTCAGGTCCAGCACCTCGCTCATACGATCCGCCATGCTGCCGTACAGCCCTTTATGAGGCGTAAAGACGTGTGCAGGTATCAGCAGCCCGCCGCGATCCAAAATCTCCTGCTGCAGCTCACGAGGGCTGACATAGATGCGCTGCGAACTAAGCTGCACATTCTTCATGTATTTTGCCATCCAGACAGAAAACTCCTGAATGGTGTTCAGGTCAGGGAAATAGGCCAGCACATGGGCTGCCCCACGGCCGCTTTCGCGAATTTCAATCTCGCTTCCAAGCAGGATCACCGTATCCTGATACGCGATGCCGCCTCCATCTATCTCCTGCATGACGCCGCTGTCCAAACATTGGAGAATATCCTGCTGTACCGAAGGAGAATGGCAATCGATGATACCGATCATTTGGATGCCTTTGCGCTCCGAGGCCTCCACGGCTATATTCTCAAAGGTCAAATTGTTACTTGCGCTAATTTTCACAGCTTGTCCGCTGCTTGTGCGCCCTATGTGAATGTGCATGTCGCAGTAATAGGACTGAAGCTCCTCCCCGGTTGACATGTTCTTTTCAGGCTGCAGCATATCAGATTTTTCCTGTCAGGCTATACATATTCCAAGCATAAACGGCGAGAATGGTCTTCGCATCGCTGATTCTTTCTTCTTGTATGAGTGAATACGCCTCTTCCAGCGAGATTTCCATCATCTCTATAAATTCATCCTCATCCGGGTTCATGTCGCCGCTGACCAGATCCTCTGCCAGATATAAGTGAATGATCTCATCTGCAAATCCCGGGGAGGTATAAAAGGAATGCAGTTTACGAATGGAACCGCATGAATAACCCGTTTCTTCCTGTAGTTCGCGCTTCGCCGCTTCCAGCGGATCTTCCCCCCGCTCCAGCTTGCCTGCAGGGATTTCAACCTCACAGCGCCCAAGCGGCTGACGAAATTGATTGACGGCCAACATTTTGTCGCCTTTTAAGGCAAGCACCGCTACTGCGCCGGGGTGTCTGACAACTTCACGTTTCGCAGTCTCCCCATTTGGCAGCTTCACCGTATCGACCTGCAATGAAATAATCTTCCCTTCAAAAATCGATTGGGTAGATAGGGTGGTTTCTTCCAGCAATTTATCCGAGGCTTCTCGGTTCTTACTGCCGATATCGCTCACAAAATGACCTCCTTTGTTTAAAAACGGCATGACTGACCATGCTATTGCATAAGGTGTATTATATCAAAATTTACAAGAAAGAAGGAACCTGCCCATGAAAAGCTACAAAGGGGATCATTCCGTACATATGGTAGGACAGGCTTGGCAGATACGGATCATGCTGAAACAATGGCAACAGCAATGGGGCTCGGAAACGAAAATCATGGATATAATTTCTAAGTCTTCTAAAAATATTTACGAAAACAAGGGGTGAAATTAGGTCTTACGACCTGATTTTCGACTTTTTTCTATTTTTTTCGAATACGGACCATGACCTTTACACCTATATGGGTGTTATAACATTGGGAGGCTTCGACATGCGACATATACCTATTATTGAAACCGAACCAATCACTAATCCACCTTCAACTGAATATGAGCGCGGTAAGTGGTACAAAAGACGCGGGTATCTTGAGAAGGCGTTAAAGAGCTTCAAGGAAGCTGCGCAATCCGCCCCGACCGACATGACGAGCTCGGGCTGGAAGGAAGTTGATCTAAGCTGGCTCGAATACGGGTTATTGAGCATGCGGATGCGTTCCTTCGGCAAATCGGAGGAAGCTTTCAGAACCGTCGTACAGCATTCCGGTACCTACGTCCAAGAGGCTCTGAACCAGTGGGCTGCACTCCTGCACATGCAGGGGATTTCAGACCACACGATTTGGGAACGACTCCTGGACGAAACAAGGAGCTTTCCGGCTTCCAACATCATGGTTGGCAGATCACTATTCTACATCGGAGCTTATCCGGAAGCTGCCCATTGTTTTGCTAAACAGGGGAGTTTATATCCAGATACCTGTATCCAGTATGTAGCTTGCCTGATCATGACGGGTCAAGTATCTGAAGCCATGCAGCTCATCGACAGTTACCTTCGCGACTCGACTCACCACCTGCGCGAACTGCCACGTCCAAGAACGTCTGAAGGAGCTCAGCTGGCCAGAATCAGGCAGCTCTGCGAGTGGAACATAAACCATTCAATCCCTGACCGATTTATCGCCATGTCGGATACTTTAGAATTAGCACGTGCTGCCGTTACGCTTAATATGATATCCCTAGCCGAACATCTGCTTACCCATAGCGGCGAGCATGCTTATTATGCTCTGATCTGTTTTCTTTATGATGAAGGCTACAGAGGACTCGCAATTTCAAAATTAAACCAATTGGAAGCGCTGCCGCTACAAGAGCAGGACAGCAACTGTATGAAAGTATGTTTTATAGCGGCAGAGCATTTATATGATCAAGGAAAATATGATGAGGCTGCATCCCTGTTCGAGCAGCTTAGAGTGGCTTATCCCGGGCGTACAGAGATACGATTCGGCGAAGCTGCTTGTTATTTGCAGTCAGCCTTGATCTCCCTCTCTGCCCGTCTTGAGGAACAGTATTCCTCGGAAGTGGCGAGAAAAGAGATTGAACCATACATAGACAACATCAATGCCGCATTGCATGTGGTCGAGAACACGAACTGGCATACCACTTGGTCGCCTGCCCAAAAAAGACGGGAGAACCAATCACCCATGGCAACCTTGAATTAACAGACAAATCTAAAAGCCCGCAGGGACGTCAAATGTCCGCCGCGGGCTTTATTCTTTTTCTTCTGCCTGTTTGTCGACTAAGCCTTAGCTGTTTCCTGGATGATCCCCACAACGATCTGCGCCGCCTTGACCAAATCTGCAGCTTGAATCCGCTCCTGCGTCGTATGAATATCTTGATATCCAATCGCCAAATTGACGGTTGGAATTCCAAGACCGTTAAAAATGTTGGCGTCACTACCGCCTCCGGAGCGGAACGTGCGGGTGGGCAAGCCCAAACCGCCGATGGCACGCTGCGCAAGCTGAACGACCTCATCATGTTCATTAAAACTGAAAGCCGGGTAGACTATCTCGCTAATGAACTCACAATTGGCATTGTACTCCCGCACGGTAGTTTCGAGCGCCTCACGCATATCATTTACTTGCTTATCCACTTTCTCTTGAACGATACTGCGTGCTTCAGCATCAATCTGAACATGGTCACAGACGATGTTGGTTGCGCCTCCACCCTGGAACTTGCCAATATTTGCCGTGGTTTCTTTGTCGATGCGTCCCAGCTTCATTTTGGCTATCGCTTTTGAAGCGACTTGAATGGCACTGATGCCATCCTCCGGGTTCACTCCGGCGTGAGCCGACTTGCCCTTGATAATCATTTTGATTTTTGCTTGGGTCGGTGCGGCAACTGCAATGGAGCCTAATTCACCGTTGGAATCCAGGGCAAAGCCGAGATCGGCATCCAAAACATCAGGGTCAAGCGCACGAGCTCCCACCAAACCCGATTCCTCACCTACCGTAATGACAAACTGGACTTGTCCGTGGGGAATGTTATTTTCCCGGATAACCCGAATACCTTCCAGCAGTGCGGCGATGCCCGCTTTGTCATCAGCACCGAGGATAGTCGTTCCATCACTTCGAATCCAGCCATCATCACCCAAGGTCGGATTAATGCCTTTACCGGGCGTTACGGTGTCCATATGGCAGGTGAATAGCAGTTTAGGCGCTTGCGAGGCCGCCTCGTCCGCTTTCCAGGTAATAATCAGATTTCCTGCTCCGTGCCCTGTCTTCTCTTTGGCATCATCTTCGATGACGTCAAAGCCAAGAACGGAAAATTTATGTTTGAGAACCTTGGAGATCTCTTCTTCATGCTTGGTTTCACTATCGACACGAACCAATTCCATAAACTCTTGGATGATACGCTCTTCTGAGATCACTGGACTTCCCTCTCTTTCGCAGATACGATACAATGTCTTTATATCTATATCACAATGAATGATGCTGCTGCATGTATGTTCATCATTAAACCTATTTCAAAGGAGTTACACAATGCAACGTAAAAAGTGGTTTCGAATTGTTATCTACCTCATGCTGATTGCGATGATCGGATCAACACTGCTGGTTATCCTTGAGCCATTATTCCTTCGCTGACACCCTGCATTTACGAGCGCCTGCTGTTACAACCAACGAGCCTCATATGGAAATACCCGGGTGAAGAATGGCACGATCTCCCGGGCTACTTCCTCAACTTCAAAACCCCGCCCCGTACAGTCTTCCAATGAAGTTACACCATATTCCTGTATACCGCATGGAATGATTCCAGCGAATCCCGCGTCTGCGATCCCGGATTTAATATTAAACGCAAAACCATGGCTTGTCACAAATCCGCGATGCTGGCGGGCTTTATTGAATTTAACGCCGATGGCGCAAATTTTCAGATCCCCTACCCATACCCCGGTGTACTCGGGTTTGCGGCCGGCTTCGATGTTGTATGATGCCAAGTAATCGATGATGACCTGTTCCACATCGCGCAGAAATCCGTGCAGATTCAAATTCTTGCCGCCGTCCAGCAGTAACAGCGGATACCCGACAAGCTGTCCAGGACCATGATATGTAATGTCACCGCCACGATCTATTTCAAACAAGCCGATGCCCTGCTTCTCCAATTCCTCTTTGCTTAAGAGCAAGTGCTCCGGATGACGCTGCGACCCCATGGTATAGGTCGGAGGATGTTGAAGGAGCATCAAGCATTCATGCTGCTCCCCCTGATCGATGGCGGAAACATGTTGTTTTTGAAGCTCCCAAGCCATGCCATAATCTACAACCGGCGTATACGATACATCTAACGGTTTATTCATGTGCTAACGCCTTCTTTCATAGGGTTCCCACTAACCAATGAATGCTCCTGTAAATGACTTTGGTATGAGTGGCGTCTGCGAACCTTCTTCCGAAGAATCAGTCCGCAGATGCATAGAAGAGACATTAATAAAGCTTCGTATCCAGGGTGTACCCTTCCAGGTTATCCTTAACCCGCTGCAGGAATCTTCCGCAGATAACCCCATCCAAAATCCGATGATCGAGGGAAAGACACAGGTTCGCCATTGAACGAACAGCGATCATATCATTGATGACCACAGGCTTTTTAACAATGGATTCAAACGTTAGAATCGCAGCCTGCGGATAGTTGATGATCGGATAAGACAGAATCGAACCGAAGGATCCCGTATTGTTCACCGTAAAGGTACCGCCCTGCATGTCGTCTAGCTTCAGCTTGCCTTCACGGGTCTTGCGTGCAAGCTCTTCGATCTCTCTAGCCAAGCCGGCAATATTCTTCTGGTCGGCACGGTGGATGACCGGCGTCAGCACGGAATCCTCTGTTCCGACGGCCAGGGACAGATTGATATCGCGCTTCACCACGATTTTATCCACGGCCCAGAACGAATTCATGATCGGATAATCTTTAATTGCGTTCACAACGGCTTTCAGCAAAAAGGCCAGGTAGGTCAGATTAACCCCTTCCTTACGCTTGAACTCGTCCTTCAGCTGATTACGCAGCAATACGATATTGGTCACGTCGACCTCAATCATCGTCCACGCGTGCGGAATCTCCGTCACGCTTTGACGCATATTTCTGGCGATCGCATTACGCATCGGCGTAACATCGATAAAGTATTCCGATCTGCCGCCTTCCATTCCTTCCACTTCGATGGTTGGAATTTTCGGCGATTCCGTCAAATGCAGCCCGGAATGACGCACATCCGGAATAGCTGTGCCAAGTGGAGGCGACGGTTCCGCAGGCGTCTGATGCTGCAGCCCTTGAAACGGCGAAGTCCCGCTAGGCTGTATCGTTTCTTTCGGTGCCTGGGCGCTCTGGGCTGGTGCTGCTCCGGCAGGAGCGCCTTGGCCTTGGGCTGCTCCTCCCTTTTCAATATAAGCCAGTACGTCTTTACGAGTGATTCTGCCGCCCATGCCTGATCCCTGTACTCGCGAAAGATCAATCTGATGCTCGGCTGCCAGTGTTTGCACAGCTGGGGAATACCGGAAACGCATCGAACCTTCTTCGCTGCCGCTTCCCTGATGCTGACTCACGGGAGCACTTGCAGCCGGCTGGGGAGAAGGATCTGCCCCTTGACCGGAAGCGACAGAGATCCGGCAAATGATCTCGCCAACATTGACGGTCTGGCCCTCCTGGGCAAGAATCTCTCCCATGACGCCGTCCAAGGTGGATGGAATCTCGGCATTGACTTTGTCGGTAATGACTTCACAGATCGGTTCGTACTGCTCGATGGCATCCCCCGGCTTCTTCAGCCACTTGGCAATGGTCGCCGAAACAAGGGATTCCGCCAGCTGAGGCATTGTAACATCGGTCAATTTCTGATTTTGTGACATGCTCACACTCCCTGTTCTTAATAAAGCGCCAATTGACGCATGGATTCTTTGACTTTGTCCTTGTTAAGCATGAAGAATTTCTCCATCGGCGGACTGATTGGCATAGCTGGTACATCCGGACCGCACAAGCGCATGATCGGGGCATCCAGATCATAGAGGCAGTGCTCCGCAATAATCGCGGCTACTTCCCCGCCGACGCCGCCGGTCTTATTATCTTCATGAACGATCAGCACTTTACCCGTTGCACGGGCCGCTTCAATAATCGCTTCCCGGTCAAGCGGCTGTATCGTACGCAAATCCAGAACATGCGCGCTGATGCCTTCTTCCTGCTCAAGCTCTTCGGCAGCCTGCATGGCAAAGTGCAGCGGCAGACTGTAGCTGATCACCGTAATATCCGACCCTTCGCGCAGCAATTTCGCTTTGCCGATCGGTACAACGTAATCATCTTCCGGTACATCGCCAGTAATCAGCTTGTAGCATTTTTTGTTCTCAAAGAACAGTACCGGATCCGGGTCGCGTATCGCAGCTTTCAGCAGCCCCTTCGCATCATAGGCCGAGTACGGCGCAACGATTTTCAATCCCGGCGTTCCGAAGAAAACCGATTCCGGGCACTGGGAATGATACAATCCCCCGAATATTCCGCCGCCGATCGGCGCACGAATCACGACGGGACAGCTCCAATCGTTATTGGAACGATAGCGGATTTTCGCTGCTTCACTAATAATCTGATTGGTTGCCGGGAACATGAAGTCCGAATATTGCATCTCGGCAATCGGCTTCATGCCATACATGGCCGCTCCGATAGCGACACCGGCAATCGCGGACTCCGCGAGCGGGGTATCAAGCACCCTCATTTCGCCGAACTGATCCAACAAACCCTTGGTTGTTGTAAACACGCCGCCTTTGACGCCTACGTCCTCGCCTAACACGAATACGGACTCGTCACGCTCCATCTCTTCCTTCATGGCCAGGCGAATTGCATCGATATATTCCATTACCGCCATCTTTTACACGCCCCCTTCATCATCGGCATATACGTGAAGAAGCGTATCTTCAGGCTTCGGAAATGGAGCCAAGTCTGCAGATTCCGTCGCTTCTTTGATCTCCAGGTTTAATTGCGCAATCAGATCCTGATCGCGTGCTTCGTCCCAGAGCCCGCAGTCGACCAAATAGTTCTTAAAGCGGGCGACGCCGTCTTTCTTCCAGTTCTCTTCGACCTCTTCTTTTGTCCGGTACGCCAAATCGTTATCCGATGTGGAGTGCGGAGACAAACGGTACATCATGGATTCGATCAGTGTTGGACCTTCTCCGCGAATCGCACGCTCACGCGCTTCCTTTACGGCTGCATAGACCTCGAGCGCATCGTTGCCGTCCACTCGAATGCCAGGGAATCCATAACCGAGCGCGCGGTCGCTTACCTTCCCGCTAATCTGTTTATGAAGCGGCACCGAAATGGCGTATTGGTTATTCTCGCACATGATAATGACAGGAAGTTTGTGAACGCCCGCAAAGTTGCAGCCCTCGTGAAAATCCCCCTGATTGCTTGAGCCCTCGCCAAACGTAACAAACGATACAAAATCCTTCTTCTGCATCTTCGCCGCCAGTGCGATACCCACTGCATGCGGAAGCTGTGTGGTTACAGGGCTGGAGCCCGTCACAATTCGCAGGCGTTTACTGCCAAAGTGTCCAGGCATCTGCCGTCCGCCGCTGTTCGGATCCTCTGCCTTGGCAAAAGCCGACAGCATCAGTTCGCGAGGCGTCATGCCCACTGCCAATACAAATCCATAGTCGCGGTAATAGGGTAAAAAGTAATCTTTCTCCCGGTCGAGGGCAAACGCAGCAGCAACCTGACACGTCTCCTGCCCGATCCCGGATACGTGAAAATTAATTTTGCCCGCACGCTGCAGCAGCAGGTTGCGCTCATCGAATTTTCGCGCCAGCACCATATATTTGTACATGTCTAGCACTTGTCCGTCGCTCAGTCCAAGCTGCTCATGCCTATTGTTGTTTGCCATAACCGTTTCATGTTCTTTCATGGAGATCCCTCCTTTATGTGAGCCATGACTTCAGGCTTGATCCTTCGCGCCTTGTAACCTAAGTTTAAAGGCGTATTTGATCAAGTATTAAAACCTGGTACTAAGACTTGGCTTAATGTTATTATAATCCCTTTCTCGGCAAAAAGAAATGAGGGATTCCACAAAAGGATGTACTTATCCTTATAATCCAATGGCTCGTCCATCCACCGCAAGCATCGCTTCACCGATGATTTCGGATAAGGATGGATGGGCATGCACCGCCGCTCCCACTTCCCATGGAGTCGCATCCAGTACTTGCGCCAGTGCCGCTTCGCCGATCAGCTCCGTAACATGCGGACCCATCATATGCACGCCCAGAATATCCTGCGTCTTCTGATCGGCAATAACCTTCACGAAACCCTCCTTCGTTCCGTGGATCAAAGATTTGCCTATCGCCGAGAACGGGAATTTTCCGATCCTGATCTCATGTCCGCGTTCTTTGGCCTGCTTCTCCGTTAGTCCGACACTGGCTACCTCATGACGGGTATAGATGCAGCGAGGGATCCATTCGCTTCTGTAGGCTTCCGTCTTCTCGCCTGCCAGATGGTTCACCGCGGCTATCCCTTCGTGGCTTGCTGCATGGGCAAGCTGAAGACCCCCGATGCAATCGCCGATTGCGTAAATATGGGGTTCTGTTGTTTGCATATTGGCATTCACCACGATGACGCCGTTCGCAACCCGAACGTCGGTATTTTCAAGCCCGATATTTTCAGTGTTACCGATTCTCCCGACAGAGAGGAGCAGCTTGTCCGCTGACAATGTTCTGGTATCGTCCTTTTGCTCAATCGTGATGGACACGCTTTGATTCCGGATCTCACAGCTATCGGTTTGAATGGAAATGTTGGTGATAACCTCTACGCCTCTGGCGGTGAGCATCTTTGTCAGCTCCCGTCCAACTTCCTCGTCTTCGGCTGGCAGCAGATGGGACGAAGCTTCAACAATCGTGACCTGAACGCCAAAATCATTCAGCATCGAGGCCCATTCCACGCCGATTACGCCGCCTCCTACGATGATGATGGATGCAGGGAGCTCATCCAGTTGAAGCGCATGGTCGCTTGTCAGTATATGTATGCCGTCAGGCTCTAGCCCCGGTAAGTGACGCGGACGCGAACCGGTTGCGATGATCAGATGAGTGGGAACCACGGTTTCCATCTCGCCGTCCGGAAGCTCAACCGCCACTGCCCCGCTGCGCGGAGAGAAAATGGACGGGCCGATAACTCTCCCTTTGCCCTGCACGACGGTAATTTTATTTTTGCGCATCAAATATTGAACGCCCTGGTGCAGCTGAGCGACGATACCGTCTTTACGCTTCTGTACTTTGTCAAACGCTAGCCGGACCCCGTCCGTCTCGATGCCATAGCTCTCGCTATCCTTCATTTCTGCATACAGCTCGGCACTCCGAAGCAAAGATTTGCTCGGAATACAGCCGCGGTGCAAGCAGGTCCCCCCCAGTTTGTCCTGCTCGATGATGACCACATTTTTACCAAGCTGGGCTGCGCGGATGGCCGCAACATATCCACCGGTTCCCCCGCCAAGAATTGCTACATCACATGTTATAGCCACAAACGGCACCTCCATAATAAGTCCAGTTTTACACTTTCATTGTACTCTCTTTTTTTCGGATTACAAAATCAGCATCCATAATGGAAATAGACATTGCCCTATGAAAAAGGTATGATAAACGGTAGTTCATTACATCAGTCGCAGGAAGGAATCTTCTATGAAAATGTTAATTTCCCGCTTTATTGCCATCTTGATTTTGGTTATCCCGGGTTTTATGGCAATGAAGGGTTTCTTAATGATGAAAGATGCGGTTTTTCTATATATTTCCGTTCATGGGGATGACAGTGTGGCAAACCCCGCTTTCGGTTGGCTATCTTTTCTAGGCGGGCTGGCTCTGTTTGTCATTGGTATCGGATTCTTGGGCGGCTGGATTCTGTTCCGGGACCGCAAGCGAAATTACGTTGGACCAAGATTCAAAAAGAAGCGCCAAGCGCCGAAATCAGGAACGCCATCCAAAAGCTAATCCTATCAAAAAAACACCGGGGAGCCCTCCCCGGTGTTTATCATATGTTCTGAACTCCGCCGTTTATTCCATCAATGCATCCTTCAGTTTACTCGACATTCTCGTTTCTCTGGACGTCGCTTTCAGCGCGGTTTTCCGCAGATTGAAATTTTGCTTCGTTAAAACTTCCAATTCGTCATACATCGCATGGATTAACGTCAGGGCTTCCGGAGATAAGCCTTCCATGGCTTCTACCTCTCGAATACGCTCTTTCCATGCTGCCATCTTGTCGCTCATGCTGATCTTCCTTTCAGGGCACTTCCCTCTATCTTTCTTCTAAATGATAATGATCCTGCCGCTTTCGCTAGCGAACCTTCAAATCGGCGGACAATTCAGCAATCAATTTCGGCATCCAATCGTGCAAATCCCAAAATTTAAAGCCGGCAGCTGCCGCTCTGGCATGATCCATCGTCCAATCTCCCGGAATTCCGAACGGGGACATGTGGTCAGGTGCTGCGGAAGACTGCAGCGGTGCCGACCTTCCAACTTCCTGCTGGATCTGGCTCATCAATTCCCGGACCGAAATCGTTCCGCTGGAGCAAGCATTGACTGGGCCCTCCAATTGAACTTGACCTGCCCATTCCAGGAACGCAGCCGCTTCCTCGGCATGCACAAACGAGATTTGCGCGTCAGGATCAGGCAAACCAATAGCTTCTCCGCTGGCTGCATGCTCAATATGAAAATGCAGTCTTCGCGTATAATCATCCGGTCCCAGCACAATCGGCAGCCGGACAGCGGTAACGTTCAGGTTGTGGCAGCCGAATAATACCGCCTCCGCCTGGCGCTTGCCTTCCTTATAGCTGTAGTCCCTGCTTTCGTTCATCATGACAGGGTATCTGTAAGGATCAAAGTCCTCTTCCCTCACCGGATGATCCGCAAAATCATAGACCGATAACGTAGAGGTCAGCACGTATTGTCCAATCCGTCCGGCAAAGATGTCTGCAGCTTGTCCCGCTTCTTCCGGAGTATAACATATATTATCATACACGATATCAAAGTCCTGGCTTCCCACTGCCTGTTTTAAACCTTCCGGATCCTTTCGATCCACGGTAAGCCGCGCAACGGCACCCCCGAATGAATCCTGGTGATGTCCGCGCGTTAAAATCGTAACGGCATCGCCTTTAGCCAGCAGCCGGTTAACCAGCCTTTTACCGAAAAAGCGGGTACCGCCCAATACTAATATCTTTGCCATTTATAATTCCTCCTTACCGGGAAATAAGAATATCGTTAATAGTACCGTACTTTATACATCCTTAACCATTTCATAAAACGATCAGTCCTCTTTTCTCCATCCATATCGAAGACTCCTTCTTTTTTCCTATTTTATATTATGCTGCTTATCTCCTGTAATGTAAAAAACCGACCAAGCTGTTAAGCTCAGTCGGTCTGATGTTTGTAAATCGATTCGTTCTATAACCCCAATTACAAATTGCATCATAGCTTGGAGACCGGTTCATCATCCGCTCTCGGCACCCCGAAATTCGGCGTCCCGTCCTCGTTCCACCGGATGACCTGTACGCGCGTATGCCGATTCGGATCATATAGAGGATCGCCCACAATCTCCTTGTAACTTCTTGCATGGTACACCAGAATGTCCTGCGAGCCATCCTCGGAAATCGTGAAGCTGTTATGCCCTGGTCCATATTGGCCATTGGCTTCCGATGTCGTAAACACGGGTACTGGCGACTTGACCCAGGAGCTCGGATTCAGCAGATCACTGTCCTCATCGGCTGTCAGCAGCCCCATCGCATAATTGTGGTCCGTGGCGCTCGCGGAATAGGTCATGAATATTCGCCCGTTTCGCTTCAGAACGGCGGCCCCTTCGTTCACAAGATACCCGATCTTCTCCCAGTCGTACTCAGGAACCGAGATGCATACCTGTTCCCCTGTAAGGGTCCATGGATTTTCCATCAATGAAATGTACAGATTGGAATTGCCTGGAATGCCCGGATCTTTCTGAGCCCATACATAATATCGTTTGCCTCTATGCTCAAAGGTTGTTGCGTCCAAGGCAAAAGATTCCCACTTCGTGATCACTTGCCCCTTCTCCACCCATTCCCCTTCGAGCGGGTTCGCCGAAGCGTTCTCCAGTACGAACATGCGATGATCAAACAATCCGTCCCTCGTTTCTGAAGTATGGGCAGCGGCGAAGTACACATACCATTTGCCATCCATATAATGGATCTCGGGTGCCCATATGTTGGCACTCATCAGGCCTGACTCATGCTTGCGCCAGATCGTAATTCCTTCAGCATCCGCAAGCCCATGTATCGTTTGCGAGCGTCTAAGCTCAATACGGTCATACTCCGGCACGGAACCGGTAAAGTAATAATAACCATCGGTATGTTTATAGATCCAGGGATCAGCCCTTTGTTCAATCAGGGGATTTTTTATATATAATTCAGACATGGTGACGACTCCTATACCTTATAGTTTGACTTCCGCTAGCTTTCTATTTTTAAATGTTTCTTTGAATCCAATCTTCTTGCTATCCTTTGATGCCTGCGTTTAAGTTAATCGACTGCACAAAGTATTTCTGGGCAAACAGGAACAACAGCAGCGTCGGAATGATGGCCAGGATCGCAGAACCCATCAATTGTCCGATCATGCGGTAATTGCCGTAAATGTCCTGTAACAACAGCAAACCTGCTGTGACCGGCATCTTCTCCACATCGGTATACACGATGACGGGCCAGAGGAAATCATTCCAGGAACCCGTAAATGAAAACAGGCCGCATACAATCAGTACAGGTTTCATGAGCGGCAAAATAATAGAGTAATAGATTCTAAAATCTCCCGCTCCATCCACGCGTGCCGATTCATCCAAATCCTTGGGAACGCCCATCATGAATTGTCTGACCAAAAAAATGTTCCCCATCCCGGCCAAACCGGGAATGATCATTGCCCAAGATGTATTAACCCATCCCAGCGCATCAATGATTTTATAAGACGGGATCAGATTCACTACCCCAGGAAAGAAGGATATTCCAAGCAAGGTAAAGAACAAGGTATCTCTTCCCTTAAAGTTCATGCGCGAGTATCCATAACCTGTAATGGAAATGACAACGATCACGAGCAGCGTATGCATCGTTGCAATAAACACGGAGTTCATCAACCAGCGCAGAATGGGCGCGGTCGACGTGTTTTGCAGAATCGTGACATAATTATCAAAAATCCAGCTATCGGGCAGCAGTCTGAAACCGCTGGAAACCACCTCAGCCTGGGACCGAAAAGATGTGGTAATGCCAAATATGACCGGAATTGCCCATATTACACACAGGATGATCAGAAATGCGTAAGCTATATATTTTGACACGCTTATGTTGGATGAAGCCTTCTTCGGACCAGAGCGACCAAGCTTGGAATCCGCGTTTACTTCATGTAGTACCGGGTTCGACATTGCACAGTACACCTACCTTTTATCGTTTCCGTCGTTTGCAAGCTGATCATGCCGCTAGGACGCGTTTCGGTTCATCACATAATACTGAAGGGCTGAAATGACGAGAATGACCAGTCCGAGCAAAACCGCCATCGCGGATGCCATACCCGCAATCGATTCCCCGTGACCGAAGGCCAGCTGCCGGATATACATCATCAATACCGTCGTGCTCTGTCTGGGTCCTCCGTCCGTCATCATTAATGGCTGACCGAATACGTTAAAGGCTCCGGCTGTCGTCATAACAAAGGTATAGATCAGCGGAAAACGAATGGAAGGCAGTGTAATGCTTGAAAATCTGCGGACAGGCCCCGCTCCATCTATCTCGGCCGATTCATACAAATCCTTCGACACTCCGCTTATGGAAGCCCGGTAGATAATCATGTTGCCACCGACTCCGCCCCACACCGTAATGACAATGATAATCAGCCAGGCATAGGGCTGGTTGGCTGCCCAGACCGTTTCTGAGCCGAAAATATTATTCGTAATCCCGAGCTGCTTATTGAAGATTAAAGACCAGATCAGTGCCGCTGCGGAAATCGAGATGAGTCCGGGAATATAGAGGATGGACTGAATCACATTTTTCATTTTCACTTTTTTGTGTTCCAGCGATACGGCAATCATTAACGGAATGATGATTAATATAGGGACGCTTAGCACAACAAAGATGAGCGTATTTTTTAATCCATTCATAAATTGGGTATAGAAGGTAGACTCCGTGTCAAACAGAATCGTTTTATAGTTGGCCAAGCCAACCCATACAGGGTCATTAATCAGATTCCATTGCGTAAAGGAAGCATAGATCCCGTATAGGGTCGGCAATAGAATAAATACGATAAAAAGTATCAGATGGGGACCTACAAAGAAATAAGGCGTCAACGACTTCTTATTCATACCCTTTCATTTCTCCTTTGGAAAAGAAAAGTGTCTTCTAAGGAAGGACACTTTTCTTTTTTTCAATCTGCTCTGCTGTTATTTACTTTGCAGCACTGTTGCCTTCCGCGATTTTATCCTCTACAAATTTCTGCATCGTCGCCAGGGTCTCGTCGATATCGACATTGCCTCGTACGATATCCGCTGCATATGTATCCACAGCCTCCGCTACGTATGGATAGTACTCGTAGGTGTAAATGTACAAGGATTCGATTTCTTTTTCGTTGGCGGTAAAGAATGACTGAATATAATTACCGTACTCCGGGCTCTCAATGACCTGTTTACTCGCTACAATCTGTCCCGCTTTTGCCCACTCAATCGAGTTTTGGCGAATGAATTCCAGGAACTGGCCGATGGCCTGCTCTTTTTCATCCGTTCTCTTATCGTTCTTCAGCATGGAGAATAAGTGCGAAGAGGCCCGGTTCGTATACTTATCAGCACTCGTCGAATAAATGTTCGTAACGCCAAAGTCCAATCCATCGACGGTTGCGTGTGCCGTCGAGCTCCATGTGCCGTCTGTGGAAAATAAAACGTTTCCAGATTGGAACATCAGATAGCCGTCCTCACCAAAAGGGGTCATCAAGCCTGCATCCGATATTTTCTTAATCTCCGTAAATGCTTGCTTCATGGCTTCTGTATTTACGGCCGGCTTGCCGTCTTGTTGAATGTCGCCGCCCAGGTTCTGGATTTGCGCCAGCACAACCCAGCCCAACAGAGCGTCATTGATCACGTAATCGCCTTCATCCAGCTTGCCTTGCAGCGACAAAATTTCATCAATGGTCACGACATCATCATCAAGGAAGCTTTCAACATTGTATTTTTTGAGCAAATTTTTATTGTAATACATCGCATTGCTGTGAATATCAAGGGGTACTGTATATTGGGTGCCCTCGACGTTTCCAGTTGCCCAGGCCTGCGGCAAGTAATTATCCGCTTTCAATTCTGGCTGAGCTTGCATGACTGCCGTCATCGGCTCCAACACACCTTGCTTAACGAAGCTAGGAACGCGGTCTGCGTGAATAATGGACAGATCAGGAACGCCTTTGCCTGAATTCAGGACGGTAGAAATTTTTGTATACATATCCGAAGTAATCACGTGCTTCACTTTATATTCAGGATTGGTGGCGTTGTAATCTTTCACTAGCTGATCCATGTAAGCCCCGTCATCACCTGTCAAAGGCGTCCAGAAGGTAATGGTGTTCTTGTCCCCGTTGCCACATCCCCCTAGTACCGCTACCGCTAACAATACAAGTATTAGTGAAACCCCCATTTTTTTCTTCAACAAACTCTCCTCCTATTACTAATCATTTGGTTAATCATTTACCGACATGGATCATGAAAACGATTAACTTTGGTTCAGTATACACTCGTTTTGAAAACGGTGTCAATAACATATATATAAATCTTTGTTACTTATTTTTAGTTTAATTAACATTTACATTAATCATATAATTGAAAATTTGTTGTATTAAATGCTTAGATTTATATACAGGTTAATAAAGCATGTGTTATGATGCATATAAGTTAATGAACCTGGTTTATGAAAAACTTGTTGAAAGAAGTGGTCATATGCAATTGGAAATAGACAAGTCATCGCTTGTGGTTTACGAGGCTTTGGCCAGCGAAGTTCGAATCAAGATTATTCAGCTGCTCTCCAAAAACAAAATGAATATCAAAGATTTGGCCCAAGAACTTCAAATCAGCAGTCCGATTGTGACAAAACATATTAAAAAGCTCGAAGATGCAGGCATTATCCGGACAGAAAAAGTACCGGGAAAATCGGGACAGCAAAAAATATCGATCCTGAAGGTGGATCATATCGAAATCAACTTCCCGAAAAAGATTTTTCATTCCTTTGCTTCATATGAGGCATCCGTGCCGATCGGGCATTACACGGACTATGACCTGAAACCTACCTGCGGCCTTGCTACCGAGAAGGAATTTATCGGGCGGGTTGACGAACCCAAATACTTCATGGATCCCAAGCGTGTGGATGCAGAAATCCTGTGGTTTACGGAGGGCTTTATCCAATACAACATCGCGAACTTCCTTCAAAAGGATGAAAAGCTGCAGCAGTTCGAAATCAGCTTGGAGATTTCCTCGGAATTTCCTTTTTCCAATGATGTTTGGCCTTCCGACATCACGTTCTCCTTAAACGGGATCGAACTTGGGACGTGGACAAGCCCGGGGGATTTCGCGGATACGAGGGGGAAGTATACGCCTGCATGGTGGCCGCACAACATCAACCAATACGGTCTGCTAAAAACGATACGAATTACAAGCCATGGTACTTATATCGATGGCGACCCGCTCTCTGCCGTCTCCATAGATGATTTGGATGCAACCTGTGATCGCTGGACCTTTCGAATTGAAGTGAAGGAAGATGCAAAGCACGTGGGAGGTGCCACATTATTCGGCAAGAAGTTCGGAAACCACGAGCAGGATATCCAGTTCAAAATGTATTATCTGTGAGGCCAATCGAAGGTAGATAACACCGAAGATTGTTCACCTGTTAAGTTACCTAAATAAAAACAAACCAGCCGGATTAGCGGCTGGTTTGTTTTGCTCAAAGTCCATGGCAAACATAAAATCACTCCTTCACAGATTACGACATCGCAACCAATAAAGGAGTGATTTCAATGTTCCGCGCAAGTAGACATTCAGGATAACCTCTTTCATTACCCTAAATCCCTTCCTCAGTCCTTACCCTTTCAAGATACCTTATGCTCAATTCTCAGCTTGTCAGCGACCATCGCGATAAACTCGCTGTTGGTTGGCTTGGATTTGCTGATGTTGATGGTGTAGCCGAACAGATGCGAGATGCTGTCGATGTTACCGCGTGTCCAGGCCACTTCGATTGCATGACGGATCGCACGTTCCACGCGGGAAGGCGTTGTTTTGAATTTCTCTGCGATTGCCGGATACAACGTTTTGGTGATCGCACCAAGAATTTCGATATTGTTGTATACCATCGTAATGGCTTCACGCAAATATTGGTAACCCTTGATATGAGCAGGGACACCAATCTCATGGATAATCGAAGTGATATTCGCGTCCAGATTTTTGCCTTTGCCCATGGGAACCACATTGGATTTCATACTTGTAAATGAAGCGCCTGACGAAATGCTGCTGGACGAGCCAACGAGTTGACGAATACGGCTGGCGAGCACCTCCATATCAAACGGCTTCAAAATATAATAGGAAGCTCCCAATTGTACGGCTCGCTGCGTAATATTTTCCTGACCAAATGCCGTAAGCATAATGACTTTCGGCTGCGGAGACAAATTCATATCGCGTAATCGCTCAAGTACGCCAAGGCCGTCCAAATGAGGCATAATAATATCAAGGATCAGCACATCCGGTACTTTTCCCGATTCCTCAATCATGCTCAGTACTTCTTCGCCGTTATAAGCGATTCCGGAAACCACCATATCTTGTTGATCCGAAATGTATTCACCAAGCAGGTTTGTAAACTCACGGTTGTCGTCTGCCAATAATACCTCGATCTTTTGCAATTCGTGCTCCTCCTTTATCAGATCAGTTGTTATTTTAGAACATTTTCTTGTGTATAAAGTTTTCGACATGCTTATTTAAATTCCTTCTGTCGAAAATTATTTTTCTTTATTTTTTTTGAAGTTGATTTATAATTAAATATTTTGTTTCAAATTAATCTCTAATTCGTTATTTTACGACAAAAAATCTCAAGGCATTAACCTGCCTTAAGATTTTGAGGAGTTGATTCTGTAGATTGTAGTATGCCAGAGTCCTGAAGCATCCATTCAATAAAGCATCCATACCCCGATTTAGGATCATTAACAAAAACGTGCGTTACCGCTCCAATCAGCTTGCCATCCTGAACGATCGGACTACCGCTCATGCCTTGTACGATCCCGCCTGTCTTCTTAAGCAATCTCGGGTCGGTGATACGAAGCACAAGCCCTTTCGTTGCAGGAGCATCCTGCTTGGACACATGAACAATCTCCACTGTAAAGCGTTCAACATCCTGCCCTTCAACGACAGTTAAAATCTCTGCCGGTCCTTCCTTGACCTCATGGGATAAGGCTACGGGAATGGGCTCCTGATACAGACCGTGTTCAGGAAGATTATTCATTTTACCGAAGATGCCAAAATGGGTATTGCGCTCGACATTGCCCAAAATCTTGCCGTCTTTTGTGAAGGTGGCCCGTTTTTCCCCCGGCTCGCCTTCTTCACTTCGACTAATGGATGTAACGTTGGACTGAACAATCTGTCCGCTTCCGACATCAATGGGTGTTTGAGTATTCATATCGGTGATAACATGGCCTAAAGCTCCATAAACTTTCTGATGAGGCGCATAGAAAGTTAAGGTTCCTACCCCTGCTGCAGAATCACGGATATACAGACCAAGACGCCAGCTTTGATCTTCTTGATCATATGCTGGACTCAGTTTTGTTGCCATTACTTTGCCGCCCCGCTTAAAGGAGATATCCAGTGGCTTATTAGCTTTACCAGCCTTCTCGACGATATCAGCAACCTTAGTCACATCATTAAGCGGCATTCCATCCATCGTGGTCAGCAGATCGCCAACCTTCAAGCCAGCTGCTTCTCCAGGAGACACTTTAGCACCGTTTTGAACGCGTACCAGATGATGTCCAACGACCAGTATACCGGAGGATTTCACTTTGACACCGATGGTTTGGCCTCCAGGAATGACCTTGAGCTCCGGGATCACCTTCACATGAACTGTCTTCAGAGGAATTTTACCAAATAATTTCAGGGTTACTTCCGCATTTCCGCTTTGCTGGGGGTTCAGCTGCAGTGGATGCTTTAGCGATACTTGAAGTTTTGACTCGCGGGAGCCGTTAAGCTGCAGGACATCCGGGCGATCAACTGAAGCGAGGGCTTGAACTGGCATGGCTACATCAAGGCGGGACTGCTGACCGGAAATCAATCTCAGCTCATTAGGCAATGAAGCAAAAGACTGGACTGGATCAGCGGTTCCAATGAAACAAAGAAGGAAAGCAAGAACGAAACCGAGCAGTTTTCTCCTGAGGTTGGGCTTCAATGGCTGTCACGCTCCCTTTTTCTTCTTTCGCTTGACGAAAAGGTGGTCGCCAATTGCGTACCTTTAAGTTACCCTGCCCTTAAGGATTTATAACTGTCAATCATTGACCCAGAGCCGTTCTGGAAGCCTTTTGCGCTGCCGCCAGATTGAGCATTTCTTGGGCATGATGAAGTGTCTTTTGAGTGATCTCGACTCCGCCAAGCATTCGTGCAAGCTCTTTTACACGCCCCTCTTCAGTCAGGTTTTCTACTTGCGTCATCGTTCTGGAGGCTTCCAGCTTCTTCTCGATTAAATACTGATGATCCGCCATGCAAGCGACCTGCGGTAAATGCGTTATGGAGAACACCTGACAGGTTTTAGCCAGCAAAAACAGCTTCTCCGCAATCGATTGGGCAGCCCTTCCACTGACACCTGTGTCGACTTCATCAAAGATTAAGACCGGTATTTGATCATGACGGGCAAATATACTCTTCATCGCCAGCATAATTCTGGACATTTCTCCACCCGAAGCAATTTTGGCAAGCGGACGCAGAGGTTCACCCGGATTGGCGGATATGAGGAATTCGGCCGTATCCATACCTTGTCTGGTCAACCTTACTTTATGTCCTTCATATTCGTAACCGTTAGGATCCAGCTGCAGTTCCATGCGAACCTCAAGCGAGGTGCGTTCCATTTGAAGATCCTTTAGTTCTCCCTCCACCTGCCGTGCTAAATCTTGCGCACATTGCTTGCGGGCAATACTAAGCTCTTTCGCGCTAACCAGCAGCACGCTTAACAACTCGTCACGGCGCTGTTCCATCGCTTGTATAAACTCGTCCTTATTCTCCAGCATATCGGTTTCCTGCTGAATTCTCACGTAGTATTCCAGAATTTGCTCAACATTATCCCCATATTTTCGTCGCAATCCGGAGATCATATCTAAACGAAGTTCAATTTCATTCAGCCGTTCCGGATTGAATTCAATGCTGTCGCGATAATCCCTCAGCTGGAAAACCGCATCCTCCAGCTGATAATACGCGGATTGCAGCTGCTCAACAAGCGGCTTTAACCCCTTCTCATCGTAGCCGGACACATCCTCCAATCTGGATAGGGCACGGCTGACGGATTCCAGACCCGAAGATCCGTACAATAGGTCGTATGCTCCGGCAACGGAATCCATCATCTTCTCGCTGTGGGACAGCTTGGTTCTTTCTTCGGACAATTCCTCATCCTCACCGGATTTTAGCTCCGCAGCCGCGATCTCCTCGAGCTGAAACCGATACATATCCAGCATTTGATACGCCTTCTGGCTGGTCTCCTGCAGGTCCCTGAGCTCCCGCTCCACTTTGCTGAATTCGCCGTACAATTCTTGATATTTCCGTTTGGCAGGCCCGATGACCTTATCTCCGTATGTGTCCAGAAGACTCATATGCTGCTCTGAACGCAGCAAGCTTTGATGCTCATGCTGGCCATGAATATTGATGAGCTTTTCTCCAACTTCACGCAGCATGCTTAAATTCAGCAGCTGTCCGTTAATACGCGACGTGCTTTTCCCTTGAGATGTCAGTTCTCTCCGAATCAATAAATGCTCTTCCGGATCCGCTTCAACACCCAGCTTCTTCAGTGTTTCCCATACGGGATGCTGCGCAGGCAGCTCAAACAGAGCCTCAATCTCCGCTTTGTCGCACCCGTAGCGAATCAGCTCAGCCGAGCCGCGGCCGCCGGCAATTAATCCCAGCGCATCGATAATGATGGACTTACCTGCTCCGGTTTCCCCCGTCAGTACGTGAAATCCCGGATAAAAATGCACATCCACGCTTTCTACAACCGCAAGATTCCGAATGGATAGCGTGTTTAACATGTTTCCCACCTCCGCTACTGCTTAAAACTGCCAATGAGTCACAAATATTTATTACGAAATGAAATTTTTGATTTGGGTAACCACATGTTCTCCGTCATCTTCCGTTCGGCAAATCAGCAATATCGTGTCATCGCCGCAAATGGTCCCCATGATCTGGGTCCACTCCATATTATCGAGCAGCACGGCAACGGAATTAGCTGTTCCAGGCAAGCATTTCATGACGACAAGATTACCGGTACGGTCAATGTAAACAAAATTATCGACAAGCGCTCTTTTGAGCTTCTGTACAGGGTTATAACGCTGATCTGTCGGCATGGAGTATTTATATCGCCCATCATCTGTAGGCACCTTAATGAGCAGCAGTTCTTTGATATCACGTGAAATCGTAGCTTGAGTGACCTGAAAACCTTCCGCACGCAATGCGTCCACAAGCTCATCCTGTGTCTCAATATCCTGGTGGGTAATAATATCCCTGATTTTAATATGGCGTTGTCCCTTCATAAAGAGCCTCCTGAGTATTAACTGTTGTAATCATCCTGACCAATCCATTCTTCGTCCGACCAATCCATGCTTAAACGGTGAATCGACTTCTCGTTCACATTAATGTAGAGCAGCCCGGCACATTCGGGATACAGCAGCAAAAACGGCATCAACCGATCGCGAATGCCCGAGCCCGTCCAGTCGACCGGCATCCGTTCCCGTGCCAGCTTCACCATGTACAGATCACCACTGTCATCGGATGCAATGTAATCGATAAACAACCGACTCAAGATGGGTCTATGCCCCGTTTCAAATGACAAGTTTATTTTTACTTTACCCCCAACGACGTCATATCCTTCTTGTTCGAGCATCCCAATCGCTGGGTGTTCTGGAATGTGTTCATTTATCGGGATGCCCGGCAGTCGATCCGGTGATGGCGACATTAGCCAACGATTCAGCCTATAACCGATAAGCAAGGCTATGACGACACCAAGCAATATCATTAATAACCAATCATAACGCTCATTCATCCTCTCACCTCGAATTTTGTATTCGCGTATGAGAACATAAATTCCTCTTTTTCAGCAAAAGAAACCCATCATTTCGATGAGTTTCCTGTGAATGTATGAGCCGCTTGCGTTACGACGGTATCAATCCATTGACTCAAATGGACAGGTTCTTGTCCATCTGCTTGAGTCGGTTCTTCCGAGCTTTCAGAAACCTCCGGCTCTAATCGCCAGTGGGCCAGGAATTCTATATTGCCTTCTCCACCCGTAATCGGAGAGAATGTCAGGTTTTTTAATTTGAACCCAATTTCATCCGCAAAAGTCAGCACTTGCGTCAAGACTTCCCTGTGAACCTTCGGATCACGAACCACGCCGGACTTACCCACCTTCTCCCGCCCTGCCTCAAATTGAGGCTTGATCAGAGCAGCTACATCTCCTGGTTTACCCAGGAGCATCTTCAAAGGCGGTAAAATGATGCGAAGGGATATAAACGAGACGTCAATGCTGGCAAAATCAGGCTGAGGGCCATTCAGGTCATCCGGTGTCATATAGCGGAAATTGGTTCGCTCCATGACACACACGCGTTCATCGTTACGCAGCGACCAATCCAACTGGTTATAACCGACGTCGATCGCATACACATAACTTGCCCCGTGCTGGAGCGCGCAATCCGTGAAGCCTCCAGTCGAAGAGCCGATATCCAGCATCGCGCGCCCCTTCATATCGATGTCGAATGAACGAATCGCTTTCTCAAGCTTTAATCCTCCACGGCTGACATAGGGATGAACCGAGCCTTTGACTTTCAATTCGGACGTCCTCGGAATTTTCATGCCGGCTTTCTCGATCCGCTCGGTTCCGGCATAGACCAGACCCGCCATAATCGCGGCCTTGGCTTTTTCGCGACTCTCATAATATCCCTGCTCCACGAGCAGGACATCAATTCGTTCTTTCTGAGATGAATCCATATTATACTCCCGATGGTTTACTAAGACATAAAACTTCTCTTGCCGAGCCCGGCTGTCCGGGCATTCTTCAAGCTCCGGATCTCCTGACAAACCGATTCCAATGTCAGCCCTACTTCTTCGCGCTGCTGCGGTATGCTGCCATGCTCGATAAACCGGTCTTCGATCCCCATTAAAGATACGACCGCATCATGGATTCCCTGCTCCGCAAAGAACTCCAGAACCGCGCTGCCCATACTACCTGCTTGCGAAACTTCCTCCAGAACCAGCATGGATGTCCCCGTCTCTGCCAGATTCCGCAGCATGCCTCCATCAAGCGGTTTAAGGAATCGGGCATTTACGACTTCCACCGTAATGCCTTCCCGCTTGAGCTGCTCCGCAGCTTCCTCGGCCAACTGAACCATAGGACCGGATGCCAGAATCGCGTATCCTTCGCCAGGACGAACGACTTCCCAAGTCCCGATAGGAATCGGCACCAGTTCGGTGTCCATTGGAACGCCGCGCACATTGTTCCGGGGGTATCGGTAAGCGATAGGTCCCTCATTATAATCGAGCGCTGTTTTCATCATATGACGAAGCTCGTTCTCGTCTTTTGGCATCATAATGACGATATTCGGGATATGACGCATGAAGGCTACATCGTATACCCCTTGATGGGTTTCGCCATCTGCACCGACAAAGCCGGCACGGTCAATCGCAAACATCACGTTGGCGTTATGGCGGCAAATATCATGCACGATTTGGTCGTACGCACGCTGCATAAACGTGGAATACACCGCAAATACAGGCTTCATGCCTTCCATTGCCAATGCTGCGCACAAGGTCGCGGCGTGCTGCTCGGCAATCCCCACATCGATCATACGATCAGGGAATTTCTTGCTGAACGGGATCAAGCCGGAGCCGCCCGGCATCGCCGGCGTAACGGCCACGATTCGCTCGTCCTGTTCCCCCAGCTCAACCAGCGTCTGTCCGAATACTTCCGTGTACATCGGATTTCCTACCGCTTTAAGGACTTGGCCGGATTCAATCTTATAAGGCGTGATCCCATGCCATTTATGAGAATCGGATTCAGCCGGTCGGTATCCCTTGCCTTTGGTTGTTACGGCATGAATCAGAACGGGTCCATCCACATTGTCGGCCTGCTTTAACGTATCGATCAGTTTGTTCAGATCATGTCCGTCTACAGGGCCCAGATAGGTAAATCCGAGTTCCTCGAATAAAACGCCGGGAACCATCATATATTTAAGGCTGTCCTTCATCTTCTCTGCCGTCTTGGCCAGTTTGCCGCCGATAGCAGGAATTTTCTTCAGGAGCATTTCCACTTCGTCCTTAGCACGAAGATAATAACGATCAGATCGGATCTTGCTTAAGTAGTTATGCATGGCACCCACATTCGGTGCAATCGACATTTCATTGTCATTCAGGATGACCATCAGCTTTTTCTGCTCATGGCCAATATGGTTGAGCGCTTCAAACGCCATGCCGCCGGTAAGGGCACCGTCACCGATCAAGGCGATCACCCGGTTGTTCTCACCTTTCAAATCACGCGCCATCGCCATACCCATTGCGGCAGACAGCGAGGTGCTGCTGTGCCCGGCTTCCCAGACATCATGCTCGCTTTCGGAACGCTTTACGAAGCCGCACAAGCCTTTGTATTTACGGAGCGTATCAAATTTATCCATTCGTCCGGTCAATATCTTGTGTACATAGGCTTGATGGCCCACGTCAAATATGATCTTGTCACGAGGGCTGTCAAAGCAATAGTGCAAGGCCAGCGTGAGTTCAACCACTCCCAGATTCGGTGCAAGATGGCCACCGGTAACGGACAGCTTTTCGATTAGAAAATGACGGATTTGTCCTGCTAAATCCTCGAGTTCGTCCACCGATAGATGTTTAAGTTGTTCGGGATGCTTGATATTTGGAAGAAGCACGAAGAATCTCCCCGCTTTCCTTGATTAAGTTTACGTTCTTCAGCTGATATGAAATCAGCCATTAACAGACATTATATCACAAAAAAACCGTTTGCATGTAAAGCGTGCTTAGTGATCCCGAGCCATCAGGAAATCGGCGATCTCCAGCAATCTGGAGGGATCATTGAAATTCCCTTCGGAAATGACCCGCTTGGCTTCTGCTGTCAGGCGCTCAACTTCACGCCTTGATGCGTCCAAACCGATGAAGTACGGATACGTTACTTTTTCCTGTTTCACATCGCTTTGTACCGGCTTCCCAAGCTTGGACTCATCCCCGACCAGATCCAGGATATCATCTTGAATCTGAAAAGCAAGGCCGATATGATGCCCGAAGGTTCGCAAGGATTCAATCTGGGATTCCGAGCACCCGGCAATATGCCCGCCGGCCATAAGCGAGAACATAATCAGATCACTCGTCTTATGCAGGTGAATATACTCAAGCTGCTCTAGCGTCGTTATCCCTTGTTCACCCTCCATATCGGCAACCTGACCGCCTACCATCCCCCGCGGACCTGCATACTCCGCAAGATCCTCCACAATCGACAGCACGCGCTCAGCTGGAACACCATGCTTTCTGGCAGCCTGGATTACGCTGTAAAAGGCATGCGTCAGCAAGGCATCGCCGGCCAAAATAGCGCTCGCTTCGCCAAAAACCTTATGATTCGTTGGCTTGCCGCGGCGATAATCGTCATCATCCATCGCTGGAAGATCGTCGTGGATAAGGGAATATGTATGGACCATCTCAACGGCGCAAGCGACTGGAAGAGCAGCATAACGGTTGCCGCCTCCGGCCTCGCATGCCGCAATGACAAGCAGCGGACGCATTCGCTTGCCGCCTGCCATTAAAGAATACGACATGGACTGGCGAAGGGTTTCAGGAACTTTCCAACCTGGCGGAAAAAGATTTGTTAACTCGCTATCCAGTCTGTCCCAAATCTCATTCATATATTGATGAATCGGAAGTCTGTTATTCACCCAGTTCACCTGTCTCATCCAGCGTCCCGCCAAAAGGCTTACGCTTCAGTTCTCCGCCCTCTTCCACGATCATTTCGATTTTTTGCTCAACCTGCTCCAGCTTTTTGCTGCACATCTGCGACAGCTTCATGCCCTGTTGAAATAAATCGATTGCTTTTTCCAGCGGCACATCTCCATCTTCCAACTGCTCTACAATCGTCTCGAGCTGCGCCATCGCTTCTTCAAAGCTGATCTCCAATGTTTCATTCGCCATTCTCTTCATCCTCCTTCATTCCCCACACTTGACACTGCAGCTGTCCGTCGCTGACCCTCACGTTAACCAAATCGCCTAACTGAACATCTTCGATGGATTTGACAAGCTTTTGTTCTGCCTCGTCGTACACGAGGCTATATCCTCTGGACATAATTTTCAGCGGACTGAGCGCATCGAGATGCCTCATTTCGGTTTGCAGCTGAGATACCTTGGATTTCATGATCGACTGCATCGCATTCATTAACTGCCGGTTGGCCTGATCTTTTCTTCTCGCGGCAAACTCCGCTTGGGTTCGCGGATTATACCGGATTAATCCCTGATGCAGTGATTTTTGTCGCTGGCGGACCAGGGATAGCCGGGATTTGAGGTTCCCCTGCAGCCGCTGGGACAGCATGTCCAAACGTTCGGCATGTTGAAGCATATACCGGCGGGGATGAACCAGAACCGGGGAACGCTGGAGCGAAAATAAACGTTCACGACTCCGCTGAAGACGCTGCTGAAGTCCCTGGTTCAGCTGACGCTGTCTTTGAACAAGCTGCCCTCTCAGTTCCGCGCTGCTCGGTACCGCAAGTTCAGCGGCGGCCGTCGGCGTTGCGGCTCGTACATCTGCAACAAAATCGGCGATCGTAAAATCCGTTTCGTGTCCAACGGCCGAAATGACGGGAATATCGGATTGATAAATAGCTCTTGCAACGATCTCCTCATTAAACGCCCACAGCTCTTCCAGTGATCCGCCGCCGCGCCCAACGATGAGCACATCCGCCTCAGCCATGTCATTCATCGTCCGAATACCCTTCACGATCGAAGGAGCAGCCCCTTTGCCTTGAACCAGCACCGGATAAAGAATGGCTCTCGCCTGTGGGTACCGTCTCCGGATCGTAATCATAATATCCCGAACCGCGGCACCCGTCGGCGAGGTAATAACACCAATTGTCTTGGGATAACGCGGCAGAGGCCGCTTGCGCTCGGCTGCAAACAAGCCCTCTTCCTCCAGCTTCGACTTCAGCTGTTCATAAGCAAGGTACAAACTGCCGATCCCGTCGGGCTGCATTTGAACCGCATAGAATTGATATTGACCATCTCGTTCATATACCGACACATTGCCCCGGGCAATGACGCGCGAGCCTTCCTTCGGTATAAAAGGGAGCCTCTGGTTATGAGTCGCAAACATGATCGCACGAATCCGGCTGCCTTCATCCTTTAAGGTAAAGTACATATGTCCGCTGGAGTGATGGGTGAAATTCGAAATTTCACCGCGGATCCATACGTCGGAGAGCCTCGAATCGCCTTCCATTTTCATGCGGATATAACGGTTTAAATCCTTAACGGATAATACTCGTCCTGGATCTGCCGACTTCATATCAGCTCAACCCATTGAGCCTTTTGGCGGCTATCAAGGTATTCTGCATGAGCATCGTGATGGTCATAGGGCCCACGCCTCCAGGAACCGGAGTAATCGGACCGGACACTTCCTTCACGCTCTCAAAGTCCACGTCCCCGGCAAGCTTCCCGTTCTCCAAACGGTTCATGCCGACATCAATTACAACAGCACCCGGCTTCACATAACTGGCATCAATCATATTCGCTCTGCCAATTGCAACGACCAGGATATCCGCTTGGCGAGCGATTTCAGCCATATTCCCCGTGCGAGAGTGACACATCGTAACGGTGGCGTTCTCGCGCTGGAGGAGAAGTGATACCGGTTTGCCAACGATGTTGGATCTCCCGATTACAACCGCATGCTTGCCTGCAATCTCGATGCCTGTCCGCTTGATCATTTCAATCACGCCGGCAGGCGTGCATGGCAGCAGACTGTCATCGCCTATTACGAGGTTACCCACATTAACTGGATGGAAACCGTCCACGTCCTTTTCCACTGCGATCGCATCAATGACGGCCTTCTCATGGATGTGCTTTGGCAATGGGAGCTGGACCAAAATTCCGTGAATGGATTCCTGTGCGTTAAGCTTGTCCACGAGCGCCAGCACTTCTTCCTGGCTGGATTCCGCGGAAAGACGGTGCACCTCGGAATAAAAGCCCAGATCCTGACATGCCTTCTCCTTGTTGCGAACGTAAACATGCGAAGCCGGATCATCACCTACAAGTACAACAGCCAAACCAGGACGTACATTCTGCTTGGACAATTGTTCTACTTCTAACGCAATCCCCTTGCGAATTTCTTCAGAAATCTGTTTTCCGCTAATTATCGTTGCTGCTGTCATCCTAATCTCTCCTCCATTATGATTGAATGATGCCGATTCAAGCTTAGCTTAAGCGTACAGATTAAGACTGACGCAGCTTCACCTTGACTTGATCCAGCTCCTGAATCATCCGGCCCAGTACACCGTTGACGAACTTCCCTGATTCCTCGGTTCCGAAATGCTTGGACAACTCAATCGCTTCATTCACAGCTACCTTGCCAGGCACATCTTCACGGGATGTCAGTTCATATACAGCCAGACGCAGGATTTGACGATCCACACGGGAAAGACGACTTACCTGCCAGCCTTTCAAATAATGAGCGAGCAGTGCATCAATCGAATCCTTGGATTCCCATGTTCCATTGACCAATTGCAGCACATACTCCTTCATTTGAACTTCGTCGCCGATGACCCGCTCGGTCTCATTTTCTTCGGCCGCTTCCGAGAGCAGCATCGACACGGCTTCCACACTGTCGACTTCGTTCATCTCCATCTGGTACAGGCTTTGAACGACAATCTCTCTTGCTACACGTCTTTTCATTTTGTTCCTCCTGTGGACCCTGCTGAATCCATTTTTCTAATTAGTATGATCCATTTGCCGTCAAGACTTGACAACAATTAAAACGCCAAAAAAAAACCTGTGAATATCTCTCTCCGCAAAAAAGGCGCACGACACCTGTCCTCAGCATTTTTTCCGGAGAAAGCATATCACAGGGTTCATTTAAACGGCCGCCAGCGCTCGGAAAGCCATCGTCCCCATTCCTGAAAGTGGAACATGGAACCTTCCTTCAGATCCTTGCGCTTGCCAAATATATAGCCGATAAATACCACTAATGCAAAGAACAGCATATCCCAAAAACCGGATAATAAGTAAATCAGTCCGCACACAAGCCCGCCGGTCACCCCGGCAATTCTTCCTCTGTGACTCTCCCATATTTCTTTCCAAGGCATTGGGGAAGCTCACCTCTATTCCACGCGGCTCTTGAAGCTTGGTGCCTGAACCACGTTAGCAATATATACGGATACGGATGACACGGGTATTCCTGTTGTATCTTCAACAAAGTCATGCACCTGCTTCTGCACTTCCGTTGTCAGTGTAGGAATGGATTCCTCACCATCAACCACGGCACGAATCGCAATATCAAGACCCGATTGGGATACCTTGATCCGGGATTTCAAATCCTTGACTCCCCGGACGCGCGAAGCCGCCTTCAGGCAGAGATTCTCGATCGTCTCCACAGAGATTTGGATGTCGCCAAATTCCGTGCGCTGATCAATGGAATTCAGGTTCGAGCGATCACGCCTTACGGAGATGAAGAAGAAACGGATGCTCAGTAAAAACAAAACCGCAGCTACGATAATTCCAGCCCAGAAAAGGCGTTGTTCCTGAACACTCGTTAATTCATACGGAACAGCGCCACTCAACAGGAGGATGGCAACTACGGATATAACACCGATACTTAAGCTGTAGATAAACAGCAAAAGTCTGTCCATTATTTTGGCCACGATTCAGCACAGCCTCCTTAAAATTAGATGAAACCCTCGACATCGCTGCCCAGGGCTAGCCTGAAACTATTCTATTTCACGCGTTGAGCAAGATCCAATTCTTCCGTCTTCTCCACGGCTTTCATGAAATGGACATCATGAATATGTACATTGACTTCAATTACCGTAAGCCCTGTCATATTCTCGATCGAACGTTTCACGTTGCGCTGGATTTCTCCGGCTACTTCAGGAAGACGATGGCCATACTCCACGATAACGGATACGTCAACAGCAGCCTCCCGTTGTCCAACTTCCACTTTGACACCCTTGGATAAATTCTTGCGTCCGAGCAGTTCGGCAATGCCGCCTGCAAAGCCTCCGCTCATCCCTGCAACCCCACGCACCTCTACCGTAGCAAGTCCAGCGATGACTTCAATAACCTCCGGTGCAATCTGAATCTCACCGATATCTGTACGTTCAAATTCTGTAGGCAAAGTTTCCGCCATTGTCTCAACACACCTTTCGGAATAAGTTAGCGGATGCACCTGAACTGCATAAGGCATGCGCTCTTATTACTCATACTATACCATTTGGCCAAGTTTATGACAAACTTGGCCAAAGGTTTCAAATCTCATTTTCTTCCAAAAATTTAATATCAAAGTCACCCTTCAAGAAGGTAGGATGGTTCATCAGTTTCTGATGGAACGGGATGGTTGAGTAGATCCCTTCAATCTCGAATTCGGCCAAAGCGCGCTTCATCTTGGCGATGGCTTCATCGCGGGTCGGCGCCCATACAATCAGCTTGGCAATCATCGAATCATAATAAGGCGAAATGGTATAACCGGGATATGCCGCACTGTCTACCCGCACGCCAGGACCTCCTGGCGGCAAATAGAACTGAATGGTTCCAGGGGCAGGCATAAAGCCCTTGTCCGGATTCTCGGCATTAATCCGACACTCAATGGACCAGCCGTTAATAACGACTTCTTCTTGAGTGAAAGAGAGCGTGTTGCCCTCGGCAACGGAGATCATTTCCTGAATCAGATCAACCCCGGTCACCATCTCGGTCACCGGATGCTCTACCTGAATCCGCGTGTTCATCTCCATGAAGTAGAACTGACCGTCCTGGCCGAGCAAAAATTCAAGCGTTCCTGCACCGGAATAATTAACGGCCTTCGCGGCACGAACGGCGGCTTCGCCCATCCGGCTGCGTACCTCTTCACTTAGCACCGGACAAGGAGCTTCCTCAACAAGCTTTTGTCTCCGGCGCTGCACAGAACAGTCACGCTCCCCGAGATGCACGGCGTTGCCATGTTTGTCGGCGATAATTTGAATCTCTACATGTTTCATGCCGGTCAGATATTTTTCCAGATATACGCCTGCATTGCCGAAGGCCTTCTGAGCTTCCTGCTGTGCGTTTGTAATCTGTTTAACCAGCGTTTCTTCATCCTCGGCGATCCGAATACCCTTACCTCCGCCACCTGCAGTAGCCTTGATAATGACGGGATATCCGATATCGCGTGCAAGCATAACGGCTTCATTCAGATCCTCGACCAATCCGTCGGATCCCGGAATAACCGGAACACCTGCATCCTTCATCGTCTGCTTCGCAACAGCCTTGTCTCCCATACGGTTGATCGCGTCAGCGGAAGGACCGATAAAGGTAATGTTGCAGGATTCACAAATCTCCGCGAAATCCGCGTTCTCGGCCAAAAAGCCGTAACCGGGATGTATGGCGTCACACTCGGTCAGTGTGGCCACGCTCATGATATTGGTAAAATTCAAATAGCTGTCTTTCGATAACGTAGGGCCGATGCAGTAGGCCTCATCCGCCAAGCGAACATGCAGGGATTCCCGGTCCGGCTCTGAATATACGGCAACCGTTGCGATGCCAAGTTCCCGGCAAGCCCGGATGATACGGACGGCAATCTCTCCCCGGTTCGCGATAAGCACTTTTTGAAATGTCATGCAGTAACCTCCTTCGGACTCTTGCGACTCTCGTTCTTGGCGAGTCCCTCCATATTACTCCGGCTTCACCAGAAACAGAGGCTGCCCGAATTCTACAAGTTGACCGTTCTGAGCGAGAACCTCTACGATTTCGCCTTTGATCTCTGCTTCCAGTTCATTCATCAGTTTCATGGCCTCAATGATGCAGACCGTCGATTTCTCAGTCACCTTGTCCCCGGGACTGACAAACGGCCCGGCCTCAGGCGATGGGGAACGATAGAAGGTTCCTACCATCGGTGATACGATTTTATGTAATGAGCTGTTGCTATCTTCCACTGAATCCTGCTGTGGTGCCGCTGCAGGTGCTTGATTTGCCGTATTCGGCTGTACGATCTGTGGTGCCATCATTTGCTGTGCCGGTATATACGCTTGCGGCGCTGCCTGATAGTTGTTAACAACCTCGGCTGCATTGGGTTTCTTAATGGATAAGCGTGTACCTTCGCTCTCAATTTCCAGTTCATGCACGGAAGTTTGATCCACCAGCTTAATAAGTTCCTTGATTTCGTTTAATTTAAACATTATCGACGTTCACTCCTTCACTTTCTTGGAAGCCCTTGCTTAGGACAGTCAGTCAATAGCTTAGAGTATTATATCACAATCGAGCGAAATAGAAAGAGCCCAAGGCAATCCTTAGACTCTTTCGGTTTATCGTATATCCGTGATTTATGTTGAAATCTGCAGACAAGCTTATGGCGCAACATATTGAACGGTTACTTTATCCGGCGAAACCTTCAATTCCTTCATCACAAGACTCACGATGCCGGCTGCACCTTTGGCATCGAGTTTTTCACTCAGAACGACCACATTATACTTCTCGCTCTCTTCCTTCACAACGGCGTTGCCGTATTGCTGCTGCAGCGCTTCTTCGATGCTGAGAATCACTTCCTCTTTTGCTTCGGCCGCTTTCAGCTGCTCGGTTGCTTGAGCTGTTTGCTCCGGCTTGTTCTCATGATTGTCGATCTTTGTCATTAACTCATCGTATAATTTCATATTTTTTTGAGAGCGGTCCAATTTATAGGACTCCAACTGAGCTGCTGCGGATGTTGCATTGGCCGCCACTTGCTCCAGCACTTCTTCATCCGTTTTCTTTCCGTTGCTGGTGCTGCTTGTGTCTTTGGACTCCTCGGCTCCCTCTTTGCCTGTGCTGCTAGCGTCTTTGGAGTTCTCGGCCCCCTCTTGGGATTCCTTCACTTCCGGCTCTTCCGTTTTTCCAGCTTCACCGCTGGCTTTTCCTTGATCCCCTTGCTCACCTTGTGTTGCTTCTGCAGGATCTTCCGTGCCGGCCGCACCTGTATCGCTCGTATCAGTGCCTTGCTCATTGGCACCGGAGTCACCGTCAGTGCCTTCTTCAAGCACTTCGTTCACAACCAGCTCGTCGCCAGCGCCTGCGGTTCCGTTTGCTTCTTGTCCAGCGCCCGGCTTCTGACCGTCCACTTGCGTGCTCTCGGCAACCGGCGGCGCTTTCGTTCCCGAATCGTCGGTGAATAAATAATAAGCTGACAGGATGACCATCAAACTAAGCATGGATACTAACCATATGGTTTGTCTTTTGTTATTCATCTGAACGTTTCCTCCTTTAAATGAAAACCTTGGCACGAATGATCGGATCATTCGATTGGCTGCGGTTATTCCTGTTTACGCGGGACAACGGATATACGATAAGACGGGACATTGAGGCCTCGCTGGATCGCATCCACGATCAAGCTCTTTACAACATCATTCTCGGCTCCCTTGGCTACGACGAGCACACCCCGGACTTGAGGCTTGATCTTCTTGGTGACGATTGGGGTTTCTTCCCCGGATGATTCATAGGTGACAATCTGGCCGTCTCGCTGATAACTTGTTACATGGCGCTTACCTCCGTTAGCATCGGTTTCCTCCGTCAGCTCCTGGGTATCTTTCATATCTCGCTGGACGACCAGCTCTTCTGTAGATTCCACAGTCACCATGACATCGACGGCCCCAACCCCAACAATCTGTTCCAGCATGGTTTTGGTGCGACTTTCAAAATCCTGCTCGATACTTTCGAACTCACCGCCGCCGCTGGTTGAAGTCCCGCTTTGGGGCGTTGAGACCGCTGCAGACTCCGGCGGCGGCTCGCGGCCGATATTCTCATGATCCAGCTTCTTCACATTGACGAAGGAGTTGAACAGCATAATCGCGACGCCGATCAGACCTAGAATGATCAACCATCTGAAGGTTTGCATTTTTCTTGCTCCGCCAGCTCCTCCGCCAAGCCATTGCTCCAACCGCTTCAACCAATTTCCCATCATCCTCACCTCCGCTACAGCTTTTTATCCTGCTCCTGCCCTGGCATGTATATCGTGATCAGATCCGGCTCTAAATCCCACCGGCGGCTAATGTAATCCCGAACCGGGTCTGCTCTTGCTTCTTCGGCCTTGCTCACTGCTTCTGCATTCTCTTTCACCGCTGCCTTCTCATCCCGTTCCGATTGCATGGATTCAACATTCACCTGAACGGAATCCACGGGTTCTATGCTGATGGGCTCCTTACCCTCCCTTTTGTCTACCTCTGCATTCTCCGATTCACCTCCAACCAGCCTTACGTCAACGGAGCGTATCGCAGCGCCTGCATATCCCTTGTCCTGCCCAGCAACTGCAGCCAGCACCACCTTGACCTCCTGGACCGCTTCCCCCGTTTCTGCCGCAATCTCTTCTTTCATCACCCGGGCTAATTCATTGCCTGCCCACTGAAGGCTTTGGCTCTGCTGCGTTTCCTTCAGCTTCTCGGCCTGTGCCAGAATATGCTCCAGCTGAACCTCTTCCGGCAGCCCTTTCTCCTGCCGCTCCAGCTCCATCGCCAGTTGATTCTCGGGGGATCCGTTATCAATGCGATAATCGGGCTAAGCAGCGTAAGCAGAATCAACAGGCTCAAGACTAATCTGGCGTACCGTTCAAGCGCCTTGCCGGGCAGTATCAAATCAACGAAGGCTGCAAAGAGAACCACCATGATGACGCTTTTCAACCAACCTCCAAGCCAGTCCATTCGCCATTCCTCCTAAGCATTGGCCGCCTTCTATGTTCTGCCTCACCTCATCATGACGGTAATGTTGCCTGCCGTGAGCAGAATCGTTATGGCCAGGAAGAACATCATACTGACTGCGGCCAAGGCTGTAAAAACATACAGCATCGTCTTCCCGATCGTCTGCAGGCAGGTGCCGATCGGGGTGTCTCCTAGCGGCTGCATGACGGCCGCCGCGATGTTATATATCAAGGCAAGCGTCAAGATCTTGATCGCAGGGAATGCGCATAGGAACAAAATAATGATGACCCCTGCCAGCCCGATGGAATTCTTGACGAGTAATGAGGCCGAGATCACGGTATCCGTTGCGTCTGCGAACATCTTGCCGACTACCGGGACGAAATTGCCGGTTACATATTTGGCTGCCCGGATCGTCACCCCATCCGTTACCGAGCTGGTCAGTCCCTGGACGGAGATGACACCCAGGAACACGGTAAGCAGCACGCCCAGAACACCCATCGAAATTCCTCGCAGCAGGTTGCCAAGCTGGGTTAGCTTGTACTTTTCGGAAAGCGAACTAACCAGGTGCAGCAGAGCCGAGAAGAACAGAAGCGGGAACACAACCGTGCTGATCAGCGTACCTACCGTATGTACCATGAAGATGACTAGCGGATGAGCCACCGTGACGGTCACCACATTCCCCATCGAAGCCATCAGTGCAAAAAGCAGGGGAAGCATCGCCATCATGAAATCGATCATTTGGGTAATGGCGTCCCGGGCATATCCTATCGCGATGCTGAAGCTGTTAACGGCAATGACAAGGACAACCATGTAACAGATCGTATAGGCAACCCGACTCACGGTGCTTTTTTCAAAGGCCGTCTGCAGATTCTCAAGGATCAGGCTCATGATGCTCAGCATCACGATGGTTGCCAGCAGCTTGCCGTTATAGAGTACCTCGTGCCACAAATATTTTCCGATGCCGGACATAACCCCTTTGAAGCTAAGACCGTCGCCGCCCGGAAGCAGCATATCCATCAGGGACGGCGTCTTTCCATCAGGGAAGAAACCGCCGTAATCCTTCATGAGCCGGTCCCAGTATTTCTCGACCTGGTCTGTCGGCAGCTGCTGCGTCTGCTGCTCAACCCACTCATCGGCTGGATTGGCCGCGTCAGCCGCACTTACCGTTCCGCAGAACAATCCGCTCATAAACAACATCAGGATCAGTAGACGAAACACGGCCAAGCCTTTTCGAGGTATTACTCCTGTAACCATGTCCCCCCACCTTTTTCAAGCCGGGAGGAGCTTCAGGACCGTCTCGATGATGATCCCGATAATCGGTACAGCGAGCACCAATATGAGCACTTTTCCCGCCAGTTCTATTTTGGATGCGATCGATTCCTGTCCGGCATCTCGTACGATCTGGGCCCCCATCTCCGCGATATAGGCAATTCCGATAATTTTCAGAACGGTCTTTAAATAGATGATCTGGACACCGGAGTTCTCCGCCAAATCTTCCAGCATGGATAAGACATTTCCGATCTTCCCGATCAGGAACAGGAAGATGAGGAGCGAGGTCGCCACTGCGAGAAGAAAGGCAAAGAGCGGCTTCTGTTCCTTGACAACCAAGATCAGCACGGTAGCGATGATGCCCAGTCCTACCACCTGGATAATTTCCATAAAGGTCCACCTACTGGAATAGAAAAATACTTTTGATTTCCTTGAGCAAATCGTCAAGCAGTCTGACGACCATAAACAGCACAACCACAAACCCGATAAGGGTCACCCAATGTGCCATATCCTCTTTCCCCATCTGTTTCAGGACCGTATGGATCATGGCAATGATGATCCCAATGCCGGCGATCTGGAAGATGGCGTTCACTTCAATGTTCATTTCCCTTGGCACCTCGCTAAAAGATCAAAATGACGATCAATGCTCCAATGAGCAGTCCCAGACTTTTGCTCATTTTTTCATATTTGACCTGGTCATCCCTTGCCGCTGCTTCTTCATGCTTGAGCTGTCCCACGGCCAGAGCGATATGTTTGATCTGGTCCTGCCTGTCACTGGTGCCAAGAACGCCGCTTAGCTGCTCCAACACCTCACGCTCGGCACTTTTCATCGATGTTCGTTTCCAGTATTCGCCCAGTGCCTTGCGGATGCTTTCCTGTGCGGATAACCCGTAGTCGGGCCTCATGTAAAGCGCGGCTGCGGCAAATAATGATCTGAGCGGTTCACGAAGGGAATCGCCAATTCGCTCCAGCGCATCGGGTAATGGCGTCAAGCCGTAGCTGATCTCCGTTTCCAGCCGTTGAAGCGCGAGAATGAGTTCTCGCAGCTGCCTGGGTCTTGCCGCGAATTGCTGGGCCTGATAAAATCCGGCTAAAGTTCCAGCTCCCAGCACGAGCACAGCCCCGACCAGTTTAAGCATAGGCATCACCGCCCGGCGGACCGGCTGCAGCCGTCTGAAGCGTTCGCTGACCTCCGTCAAACAGCTTGAATGATCTGTGGTCGCCCGTTCTGTTAAGAACGGCATACATTTCAAACATCCGGTTCTCCAGAAGACCGGCGAGTGCTGGTCGCCCCCGCATATCTTGTATGGACGAGCCATGTGCCGTTGCTATGACGCTGATTCCCGCATGCAAGGCTTCAATGACGGCTTCCGCATCCTCCGGCCGACCGATCTCGTCCACAATCAACACATCCGGGGACATCGAACGGATCATCATCATCATCCCTTCAGCTTTCGGACAGCCATCGAGCACATCCGTACGCGGACCTACGTCGAATCCAGGGACTCCGCGCAGACAACCGGCGATTTCAGAACGTTCGTCAATGATGCCTACCTTCATTCCCGGCCAATGCACGGCCGATTTCCCCCATTTGCCGTAACTGATCTGCCTCGCCAGATCCCGAAGCAGCGTGGTCTTGCCTTGCTGGGGCGGGGATAAAATCAGCGAGTGCATTACCCTTTTCCGTTTCCGGTCGAGTAAATGCGGGATGATGTCATCCGCCGCACCCTGAACTTCCTTGGCAATCCGGACATTAAATCCGCTAATATCCCGAATGTGTTCAACCTTACCACCGCTGAGCACCGTCCGGCCGGTGAGCCCGACCCGATGACCCCCAGGTATCGTGATAAACCCTTTTCGCAATTCCTCTTCCATGGTGTAGAGGGAATGGTTACTGATTAGATCCAGCAACCTATGGGTATCTTCACGCGTCGGCTTATACGCTTCATCAGGCCGCAAAGTGAGCCCGCCGCGCCGGTCCAGAAAATGATGCTTGCCCGCCGAATTAATCTCCAGCGGACGTTCCTCCCGGATACGTACCTCCTCCACATGATCGAGAAGCTCTTTCGACAGGTTCAGCAGCATCCGTTTTACGGTCTCGGGAAACAGGTCTAACCAGTTCAATGTCATATCAATTTCCCCCAGGTTGTCCTTTTTGATCATCTTCTAATAAGAGAACTTCATATCCCATGTGTATGCTTGTACCTGAAAAATATGCAGCGAATCTATCATTTTTTTAAAACGCCGTATAAGAGACAGGAAACGCCGCACAAAATCCAGCCGATCTTCCCCCACGACAATTTATCCGCCATTCCCACGAGTCCGATCGTTGTTGTCAGAATCAAGATCAGCGGGCCCATAAAAGCCAGAGCGGAATTCACAGCCAGCGCTTTATCGACCTGGTTCAGGCGCAGCATGATGATGGCCGCCACAATCTCGAGACTGCCGGAGAAAAAACGAAGCGTGGCCATACTAGCGACAAACTTGTCCAGCATGCTCTATATCCTCCTTCTTCCTTGTTCACAAGTGTGATGTTTAAAAATATGCGAGCCACTCTCGTTTTATCTCTATTTTTTCAATTTCATAGAAGCGAACTTTGAATCTTTCGGACAACGCAAAAAATCCCGGTCGATATGGACCGGGATTAACTCTATTTAATATCGATATGATTGCATAAATTATTCCATTAAAAACAGGTTATCGACGCACCTGCGGTCCGCCAACGGAAGCCTGCTGATCCGTATCCAGTCCGTACGCGGTATGAAGCGCTTGTACGACACCTTCCAGATTGGTTCCTTCAATGACACAGGATACTTTGATCTCGGACGTGCTGACCATCTTGATGCTGACCCCTTGCCGGGAGATGACATCAAACATTTGCGCCGCCACACCCGGATGGCTGACCATTCCGGCACCAACAATCGATACTTTCACCAGATGATCTTCCGAGGTAACGTCACGATACGGAATCTTGCCGCGGATTTGTTCGATAACCGACAACGCACGCTCCCGATCGGCCAAGGAAACGGTAAAGGAAAAGTCTGCTTCGCCGTTCTGGACACCGCTCTGTACGATAATATCAACATCAATCGCTTCTTTCGCAAGCTCACCGAACACTTGAGCCAAAACGCCCGGCGTATCGGAAACGCCCAGAATACTGATTCTTGCCACATTCTTGTCAAATGCAATTCCGCTGACAACCACACCTTGTTCCATGCTTGCTTCCTCCTTAACAACCGTACCCTCGTTATGATTAAAGCTGGATCTGACGACAAGCTTCACTTGATTATGCTTCGCATACTCAACCGCGCGCGGGTGAAGAACAGCTGCACCAAGATTGGCTAGCTCCAGCATCTCGTCATAGGAAATCTCCTTCAACTTCCGCGCACATTTGACAACCCGCGGATCCGTGGAGTAAATCCCGTCCACATCCGTATATATTTCACATACATCCGCTTGAATGGCAGCCGCAAGAGCAACCGCCGTGGTATCTGATCCCCCGCGTCCAAGCGTTGTAATCTCTCCGTCTTCCGACATTCCCTGGAATCCCGCTACAATGACGACATTCCCTTCAGCAAGCGCTTTAAACACGCGTTCAGGCATAATATCCGTGATACGGGCTTTGCCATGCACCGCTTCCGTACGGAACCCCGCCTGCCAGCCGGTAAGAGACTTTGCCTTGCGTCCGAGACCGTGAATAGCCATGGATAGCAGCGATATGGATATCTGCTCTCCCGTGGTCATCAGCATATCCATTTCCCGTGCCGGTGGATTCTCGTTCAACAGCTTTGCCTGGTCAATCAAATCGTCTGTTGTATCCCCCATAGCAGACACCACGACTACACATTGATGACCTTCATCTTGTTTCTCTACAATTCTTCTGGCAACACGCTTCATACGTTCTGTATCCCCTACAGAGCTGCCTCCGAATTTCATGACGTACAGTGACAATGCTTCTTTCACTCCCCACTAATATCAGTATGTAACAGCATTCAGGTGGTTTCTCACTTTAAAACAGTATAATACGAAAGTGAGTCATCCCGTCAAGGCTTTTCAAGGCAAAAAGGACTCAGGTTTATGGCACCGGCTTTTGCCCATCGCAAAAAGACTCCCGTACTTACGTACAGGAGTCCTCGTTGTTTAGAAGATATTGGCACCCGTCAATCGTTGAAGGGTCCCGTTTTAAAGCCTACTATGCACGGGAGATGTATTTACCTTCGCGTGTATCGATCAGAAGCACATCGTCTTCGTTAATGAACAGCGGTACTTGTACATTCAGGCCGGTTTCCACTTTCGCATTCTTCGTTGCGCCCGTAGCCGTGTTGCCTTTGATTCCCGGCTCGGTTTCAACGACCTTCAGCTCCACGCTGTTAGGCAGGTTGATCCCGAGGATCTCGCCTTGGTAGCTGATGATGTTAACGTTCATGTTCTCTCTCAGGAAGTTAAGCTCCCACTCCAGCTGCTCACTCGTCAAGCTGAATTGATCGTAAGTTTCGTTGTCCATGAAGACATGCTCTTGACCGCTGGCATAGAGATACTGAACCCCACGGTTGTCGATGATGGCGCGGCCAATCGTTTCGCCTGCACGGAACGTTTTCTCGACGGTGTTGCCGTTGCGAAGGTTTTTCAATTTGGAACGAACGAAAGCTGCGCCTTTACCAGGTTTAACGTGCTGAAAATCCAAAACGGTGAATATATCGCCATCTACTTCTACGGTCAAACCTGTCTTAAAATCGTTTACTGAAATCACTAAGATTCCCTCCTAAGGATGCGGTCTAATTAATATAGTACACAATTTTCCTAAAGTACAAGTTCAAAAAGCTAGCTTTTTGAACAGTCTCCTAAAGCACAGTGTAGTCTTTGGACGAGCTTGTTAGTATATGAATACCCGATTCCGTAATCACGATATCATCTTCAATACGGACACCGCCAAGCCCAGGCAAGTATATGCCCGGCTCCACCGTTACCACCATGCCCGGCTGCAGCACATCATCACTCAGCTTGGACAGTCTTGGAGATTCGTGAACCTCCATACCCAATCCATGCCCGGTGCTGTGACCAAAGTATTCCCCGTATCCATAACGGGTAATAATATCACGGGTTAAGGCGTCTGCCTCGCGTCCTGTCATGCCAGGTTTAATATGATCCAGTGCATGTAGCTGCGCTTCCAGCACGATATCATAGATCTCCTTCAGCTTAGGATCAGGACTTCCGAGCGCAACGGTTCTGGTGAGATCGGAGCAGTATCCGTCAAGCAGCGCACCGAAATCAAACGTAACGAATTCGTTCCCTTGAATCACTCGCTCGCTGGCAACGCCGTGCGGAAGAGCCGAACGCTCGCCGGAAGCGACAATGGTATCAAAGGAAGACGCGGTTGCGCCATGCTTGCGCATGAACATTTCCATCTCCAGATCGATTTCTCGCTCCGTTTTTCCGGCAGCCAGAATCGTCAGCACATGGCTGAACGTCTGATCAGCCAAATCGGCAGCCCGCTGCATAATGCTCAATTCTTCCGCATCCTTGAATATGCGCAGATCCTCTACAAGACCTGAAACCGGCACCAGGCTAATTGGCGCTAGCTGTTCCGAATAGGTCGAAAATACGCCGTATGTAACATGGTCCTGTTCAAATCCAAGCGATGTTATTCCCTCGGAAGATAGCAATTCCTTGACCGTCTCCATAACCTTAGGACCATGCTCAACCACCTGAAAGCCGACGGCTTGCTGTGGAGCTTGAGTCATATAACGGAAATCAGTCAGCAGATAGGCATGATCCCGGGTAATCAGCACATAGCCGGCAGACCCGGTAAAGCCTGTCAAATATCTGCGGTTGATCGGGCTTGCCACCAGCATGGCTGTTAAGCCTCTAGTCTGAAGTTTCTCGCGCAGTTTAACCACTCGTTTGTTACTCATTCTAACCTCTCCTCTCACCCATGTCCAAGCCGGCACAAGAAAAACATCTTCGACGTATTTCTCAGCAGCCAGTTACGGTTAGCTGTAATTCTTCTGATAACAAAAAGCAACCTCTCGGTTAAAGCTTTCTAATATCTGATCGGATTAGCTATCCTTCTTGGTCGTTCAGGACTTGCAAAAGGGCCGACAAGCCCAGTGTGTAACTCGCTGCGCCAAAACCCGCGATTTGTCCGACAGCAACAGGTGCGATGACGGAGGTATGACGAAATTCCTCCCTGGCATGAATGTTCGATAGGTGAACTTCCACTGTCGGAATACGGGCAGAACTGATGGCATCACGTACAGCATAGCTGTAGTGAGTCAGTGCTCCCGGGTTAAGAAGTATGCCGTCCGCCTGTCCAATAGCTTCATGAATACGGTCGATGATAGCACCCTCATGATTAGACTGATAGAAGGTAATACCGATACCGGCGAGTTCCGCCTGTTTACGCAAATTATCTTCGATCGCCTGCAGGCTGAGTGAACCGTAAATGCCCGGTTCACGGAAGCCGAGCAGGTTTAAGTTCGGTCCGTTTATCACCCATATGGATTTCATAGGGCTTCCCACCTTTTCGTCAAATAACCAAAAGCTATTTTACCATAGGCGGGATAGGGTTGAGAAGTTTTTCTTGGCTAGCCCGTCACCTTCTTCGGTTCGCGCAGTTTCTCATCGGTGAATTCCTGCGCAGTCGTATAACCGATAAATAGTCCCCATAATATAAAAATACAAACCTCAGAGATGTTTGTATCCCAAGGCAGCTTCTTCACCGGATCCGTCAGCCGAAGCCATGGATTGAGCGCGACGAACAGCACCGCCCACCATACGATTCCGTATGCAATCCCGGGCCATGGGCCCCTCAGCTTCCTGAACAAGGTGACATATATGAGGGAAGCGATGACGGAAAACGCGATAAAGGACAGCCAACCGGCAATTTGGCCTGCTGTCGTCGTCAGGAACTCATGCTTGAAGAACGGCTCCAGCAAAAAGCCTGGCAGCACCTTCGTGAATTTTAGCCAATAAAATATCCAAAGCACGGCCCCCCAGATCAGACCTGCAAAATAGCCCAGCTCCAGGGCAAACGTAAACGGATTGGTGACTTGGTTCTGCTTGCGAAATTGATGTTCATGCATCTATTGATTCTCCTCTTTTTCAATTATCGAATGCCCGCTGTTACTCCATTTCATCTCTGAACGTAGTATGCTCTTCTTCCCCTGCCCTAATCCAACTAGAAATTACTTTCAAAATTCGATACAATAGTTCATAGAACGAAAAACATGTCAGGGAGGGTGAACTGGTTGTCCGATAAGTCAACCCCGATCAGCTATGGAGGCCAAGCTGTAATCGAAGGCGTTATGTTCGGCGGCAAGCATGTGAATGTGACGGCCGTGCGGCGTAAAAATAACGAAATCAAGTTTCTCGAGGTGCCTCGCGAAGACAAGGCTTGGGTTCGAAAGCTGCGGAAGATTCCGCTTCTTCGCGGCATCGTCAGTCTCATAGATTCTACAATTAAAGGTTCCAAACATTTGAATTACTCTGCGGATGCTTATGCTGACGATACCCTGGAGCCGGAAGAACGTGAAAAACAGAAGGAGAAAGAAGACACCGGCTGGAGTCTAAGCATGATCATCGGTGTGGCCGCCGTCAGCGTGCTTTCCTTCATATTCGGTAAGCTGCTGTTTACACTCGTTCCTGTTTTTGTAGAGGATTTCTTTTTTGGCGATACATTTGATCACTATATTGTGCATAACCTGATTGAAGGCGTCATTAAATTAATACTGCTGCTCGTGTATTTATGGGCAATCTCCCAGACACCTGTCATTAAAAGACTGTTCCAGTACCACGGCGCCGAACACAAAGTCATCAGCGCATTTGAAGCCGGCGAAGAGCTGACGGTGAAGAATGTTCAGAAATATACGCGACTGCATTATCGCTGCGGCAGCAGCTTCATGATGCTGACCATTGTTCTCGGCGTTGTCGTCTACTCGGTGGTGCCATGGGATACCATGACGCAGCGGGTCATTCAAAGAATCGCGCTTCTACCGGTCGTGCTTGGCGTTTCCTTTGAGTTCCTGAAACTTACCAATGCCATGCGAGACATGCCGGTACTCCGTTTCCTCGGATATCCCGGTCTGTGGCTGCAGCTTTTAACGACGAAGGAACCTACTGATGATCAAGTTGAAGTATCCATCGCATCCTTTAACAGAATGCGTGAGTTAGATGCTCAATACGAGAATGTTACAGTTCACCAATCTGTGACAGGAAGTGTGCTGGATCCCGCGAAAGGGTGATAATCCATGAGAAGGCATGCGATCATTTTTTGGACGGCGATCACGTTAGCCGCCATAGGGCTACTGGTATTCCTGTTAGATCCTGGATCAAGAATGAATATTATGATTCCACTCATTATTGTAGCTGTCGTGTATGTGCTCTATAAGTTCCCGCCTCGTCGTTTTAACAAGCGGCCTAAGGTGAAACCTTCCAAGCGAACGGCAGCTAAGCTGGCGGCTAAACATAGCACCGCACGGAAGAGCAATCCAGCTGCAAAACGTAAACAGTACCCGTTTCAGGTTATCGATGGGCAAAAAGGAAAACCGGACCCATCCGATGATGTTCCTAAATATCACTAAGAAGAAAACCGTCCAACCGTGCTAACTCATGCCGGCCGGACGGTTTTTTAATGTTCGGATTTCCAGCGGGCGAAAAACATCGTACCCGCCGTTAACCCCGAATTGTATAAATTCTCGCTTTCCTCCTTGGTCAGATTAAAATGAGTGGTACCAATGCCAAGTGTCGGAATTTTAATCGTTCGATTCCGGTTTTGCTGTTCAATATAACGTTCATCGTGAGCGGAAAGCATCGTCTCAAACATGGCGGTTAACATGCCGATCGGGCCATCAATCAAATGGGGCAAGTTACTATTCTTCCCGACCATCTGGAAGCCAAGCACTGGCAGCGGCTTAGGTCCCCCCTTCGACTCGCGATCAAAGAGCCATAACGGAAAGTTGCTGAGCAGTCCCCCATCCACAATGTATACAAATTGTTCGCCGAACGACTTGCCTTTGGCGGCCCTGCCCAATAAGCGAAGAATGACGGGATCGAAAAAATACGGAATGCTGCAGCTCATGCGCACAGCCTTGGCCACGGGAAATATTGCGGGGTTTATGCCATATTGGCGAAGGTCATCCGGAAGCACCAGCAGCCTTCCATTCGTAATGTCCGAAGCCACGATATACAGCTTGCCTGCCGGGATGTCCGAGAACGTAAATATCCCTTTGGCAAGCAGGATTTCCCGAATCCAGTTCTCCAGGGCTTCTCCGGAATACAGCCCTTTCTTAATCAACACCCGCAAGGCGGGACCGATAAACTTCGTATTAAAAATCGGCGCTCGCTGGAGAAACGAATGAAAGGGCGTCTCCTCAATAATGCGCTTGATCTCGTCTGCCCGGTAGCCTGCTGCCAGCACGGATGCCACGATCGAACCGGAGGACGTTCCGGCAACACGGCTGAATTCCATGCCGGCATTCTCCGCCGCCTTGACAGCCCCGGCAAGCGAGATCCCCTTCACTCCCCCACCTTCAAATACCGCATTAATTTGCATATAAAATCCCCCGCCTCACATGGTCTAATGACTATGTATGAGCGCGGGGGATGTTTCATACCTATGGGACGTGCCGATTCATCTATAATATGATTGCAATTGATCTTTAATGCCTAACGGATTACTTAAAATATTCTCTGCTCTAAAGAAAATGCTGCCTTTAACCTCGGCATAATTCTGATTGTACTTCAATTGATTGATGATCTCCGATGCGCTCTGCCAACCGATTTCGCTGGTTCCCAATTTGTAGGGGGCATGCCCGATCAGGAGATCTACGCCGGTTCCTTGTACTTCGCCGGCCCACCAGTCCACCAGCTTATCATAGTCGGCGGCCGGATTACTCATGCTCCAATAGATTTGCGGAGCCACGTAATCGATCCAGCCGTTCTGGATCCAGGCCCTCACATCAGCATACATGCTGTCATAAGCCGTCACGCCGGCTTTCGTATCCGATCCCGTCTTATCCACGGACTGGTTACGCCATACGCCGAAAGGACTGATTCCGTATTCAACGTCCGGTTTCACACGGTGAATATTCTCACCGAGCGATTGCACAAATGCATTGATGTTTCCGCGACGCCAATCTGCGAGGTTTGCGTAAGCACCTTGATTGTATTGGCGGTATGCCGCATCATCTTTGAAGACCGTATTCGATGGGTAGAAGTAATCATCCAGGTGAATACCGTCAATATCGTATCCGTTCACGACCTCCATAATGGTATCGATGATATGCTGACGAGCTTCCGGGATCCCTGGATTGATGTACAGCTGCTTGCCTGTGTTCACGATCCAATCCGGGTGGCTAAGCGCAACATGGGATGGATCGAGCGATGCCGTCAAAATATCGGTATTGGCCCGGAAAGGATTAAACCATGCGTGGAACTCCATATTCCGTTTATGCGTTTCCTCCACCATGAAAGCTACCGGATCATACCCCGGATCTGCTCCTTGAATGCCTGTCAGCACTTTGGACCATGGCACCATAGTGGATGGATACAATGCATCGCCAGCCGGACGTACCTGCACGTACACGGTATTGATGCCAACTTCCTGGAGCGAATCCAGCAAGGCGATGTAAGATGCCTTTTGCTGTTCTGCACTGGTCTTTGTTTTCGGCCAATCCAGATTGAACACCGTGGATATCCAGGCGCCTCTGACTTCATCCCCATTGGATACCGGTGGTGGAAGAACAACGTCCGTGCCTGTGGTCAGCGAGATACGCTGTGCCGCTTGGTTCCATTCGACTTGCACACCCAGGTTCTCGCTGACAAACCGCAGCGGAACCATAACCCGGCCGCTCTTAATTTCAACCGATGCATCAAGTGCTACGGATGAGCCGTTCACAAGCGCGGTTTTACTGCCGGATGTCAATTGCAGATTCGAGCCGTCCAGCCCGATCGTTACGGTCTTTAACTTCTGATTCCAAGCTACCGAAGCGCCCAGGCCTTCACTGATAATCCGCGTAGGAACCATGGTTACATTAACCTTCGGCAATATGTAAGGAGATACGTCACTGTTTAAGGTTACGCCGTCCAACTGAATACGGATAGGAGCTGCCTTCGCTTGCGCAGTTGGGACCACCGACGGGAGACACAATAGTAACATAATCAGCACCAACAACCATCTACGAAGCTTCATTTCTATTAATCCTCCGAAAATATGAAATTTGCAGGTAATCTAACTTATTAATATAACACTGGAAATATGACGGTTCAGTTTAAAAAAGCATCTGTCACAAGCGGACAGATGCCACATTACGATTCGTTGACTAATTCGTTATGAACGTCACGCAAATCCTGAAGTCGATTCTCATCGCGCTTGAAATACTCCACAAGCGTCTCAATTCTCGTAATGGAATCCCAGCTTAAATGATGCTCGATTCCTTCAACATCCCTATAAATATTTTCATCCTGTACACCTATCATCTCAAGGAATTCCTCAAGCAAATGATGACGTTCCATGAGCCGTTTGCCCATTTTTTTGCCTTTGCTGGTCAGAACCAAACCGCGATATTTTTCATAGATCAAATATTCGTCTTTGTCCAGCTTTTGAATCATCTTCGTGACGGATGAGGGGTGAACCTCCAAGCCTTCGGCAATATCCGAAACGCGCGCATATCCTTTTTCGTCGATCAACTTGTAGATGCGCTCCAAATAATCCTCCATGCTAGGTGTCGGCATCTTATTCCCTCTTTTCTATAATTACATAACCCGTGCAAAACACTGTTTTACCTGCACTAGTAATGATACATGTTTTGGAGACCGGTTGGCAAGTCCTGGCCCAATCCTATGTCAATAATGACTTATGAATTGAACCAGTCTTCCACTCGATTTTAAAATTTAAGCCACTCCGGCGTAATGCCTTGCAGCCAAATCGTAATTTTGTACATTTGATCTGTAAAGAGCAGAACCCCCATCAATATCATCAAGACGCCGCCGACCTTCATCAGCGTGCTTGAATACTTGAGAATCCAGCGGGTCGAGCCGATGAAAAAAGCCAGGATGAAAAAAGGCACTGCAAACCCCAGGGAGTACGAGGTAATCAACGGGAACCAGGTTCCCGGATCGGAAGCTGCCAGCGCGATGATGGCCGTTAAAATCGGGCCGACGCATGGCGACCAGCCTGCAGCAAACCCGATGCCAAACAGAAATGTTCCTATGTATCCGGTCGGTTTGGATTTAAAATTGAATTTCCGGTCCTTCATTAAAAACTTGGGCTGGAAAATGCCAATGAGCATAAGTCCCATCACGATGATCAGCAGCGCAGAAAGCTGACGGATCAAGTCTTGATATTCCGTGAAGAACTCCCCGAACAGGCCAGCCCCCCAACCGAGGGTATAATAAACAGCAGAAAACCCAAGGATGAACGCAAGTGTATGCGTCATGGTCCGGAATCGGACCTCCTTGCGGTTCTGATCGTTCTTCAAGTCATTAACCGACATGCCTGTAATAATCGATAAGTAGGACGGGTACAGCGGTAAACAGCATGGAGATATAAAAGAAGCAAAACCGGCAGCAAACGCGATGCCGATATTAATATCAGCCATTTTATTTCAGAACCCCCTTATGTCGTAAAGCCCTTTTTGCCGACAAGCGTAATGATAAGCAGGCTGATCAGCAGCAGCACGATGGTCGCGCCGGGTGCCAGATTAAATACGCCCGCAAGCATCAATCCCCCGATTACGGCAATTTCGGAGATGATGACCGATAATACGATAGAGCTTCGGAAGCTTCTTGCCAGCAGTAAACTGATCGCTACCGGAATCACTAACAATGCGGATACCAGAAGTGCGCCCACAATTTTGATGGCGGTGCTTACGACAAGGGCCGTCAGTACCGTAATGATCATGTTCATCCATTTGACAGGCAGTCCGCTGACACTGGCGGCATCCTCCTCGAAGCTGAGCAGGAAGAACTCTTTAAAGAACATCACCACAACCGCAATGACAACGATGGTTACACCGCCCACCATATAAATATCCGTGGAATCCAGCGTGTAGATACTGCCGAACAAATAACTCATAACATCCGTATTATAGCCCATTCCTAGGGTGAAAAACAGCGAAGCAAGCGCAACGCCGCCAGACATAATAATGGCGATTGACAGCTCGGCATAACTTTTATATGCCTTTCGCAGCTTCTCAATCGCAAATGAGGCCAGCACCGCGAACACAAGTCCAGCGGCAAGCGGATATACTTCGATCAGAAATCCGAGCGCCACACCCGCAATCGTAACGTGCGACAATGTATCGCCGATCATGGACAGCCTGCGCAGCACGAGGAATATCCCGATAAGCGGGGCTGTAATGCCGATCAGAATCCCTCCGATCAGCGCCCGCTGAAAAAAATCGCTAAACAAAATATCAAGCAATGATAACGTCCCCTTCTCCTGCTTCAAAAAGCTTGTTTCTATACCATTATACGAGCGAATGCTGCAAATCCACTTCCGCGCAGTTTTCGATTTCATGAGAATGCCTTACAAAAAACTGAATTTTCCCGTTCTGCGATACCGGCGATTCTCCCAGGTAGTCTTTGACCATGTCCAAATCATGGGTGACCATCAAAAACGTCATGTGATGATGGGCATGCATATGGGTAATCAGTTCAAAGAATCCGGCCTGGGTCTCGGCATCAATGCCGATCGTAGGCTCGTCCAGTATGAGCAGATCCGGACGATTGATGAGCGCCCGAGCGAGAAACACGCGCTGCTGCTGTCCCCCTGACAGAGCCCCGATCCGCTTATCGGCAATATCCTGAATGCGCATCACTTCCAGCGCGTCCTCACATTTCTGGTGGTCCAGGCGGTTCAAACGGCGAAACATTTTCTTCCGATTATATAGCCCGGACATGACAACTTCACGCACAGTGGCCGGGAACAGCGGATTAAACGAATTTTTCTGCGGAACGTACCCGATTCGCTCCCAGTCCTGAAACTTACGGATCGGCTGACCGAACAGTTCGATAGAACCTTCGGCGGCAGGCAGCAATCCAACGATCATGCGGAGCAGCGTCGTTTTGCCTGCCCCATTCGACCCGACAATACCTACGAAGTCCCGCTCTTTTATGGTGAAATTGAGATCCTTGATCACCTGTTGCTCGCGGTAATGAAAGGATACATCCTTGATTTGTACAATAGGTTGGTGGCAATCCTGTGCTGCCGGCTCCATAACCAGGCCGCCTTTCTCTCTGTAGTCTTTCTATCTAAATATATGAACATCATAAACATTCATAACACGAAAGAAGAGGGGGATATGCTCCCCCATCTTCCTTATTGTAAAGCCTTCGTTAGATTTTGCAAATTTTTCTCCATCAGCGTGAAATAATTCTCGCCGCCGCTCGCCTGCTCTTTAGTCAGTCCCTCCACCGGATTCAATACCAAGGTTTCCACGCCTGCTTCATTTGCCAGCGTTTTGGCAAGTTTATCCGATACGAGCTCTTCGAAGAAAATATATTTAACTTCCTTCTCTTTCACCGTCTTGGTGAGGTTCACAATATCCTGCGCTCTGGGCTCCGCGTCTGGCGACAGCCCCATAATCGCATGCTGCGTCAAACCGTAATCCCGGCACAGATATCCGAACGCCTGGTGGGATACGACTATGTCTTTTTTCGGCATTTTGGACAACTCGCTTGTGAAATCGTTATCCAGTTTGACCAGCTTCTCTTTCAAGGCTTCAAAGCGCTGTTCGTAACCGTCCTTATGTTCAGGATCCACCTCGACAAGGCTGTTCTTGATATTCTCAGCCATGACCAGCGCGGATTTTGGGCTTACCCATGTATGCGGGTCCGTATGATGTGTGTCGGTGCTAGTCTCGGCGGGCTCTTCTGCGTGGTCATGGCCAGCATGATCTTCTTCAGCGCCTTCCTCATGGCTGTGGTCGTGCTCTGCTTCGGCACCTTCTTCATGGCTGTGATCGTGCTCCGCTTCGGCACCTTCTTCATGGCTGTGATCGTGCTCCGCTTCGGCACCTTCTTCATGGCTGTGATCGTGCTCCGCTTCGGCACCTTCTTCATGGCTGTGATCATGTTCCTCTTCGTGGGCTGCTTCCCCGTGTCCATGACCATCGTCTCCCACAGCATCAATCAGCTGGATGCCGTGACTGACTTCAACCGGCTTGACTTGCGTGTCTTTATCAAGTCCCTTCAAAAATCCTGGTACCCAGCCTTCCAGCCCGGCACCGTTATAGAGAAACAGCTGGGCCTTGGAAGTATTCACGATATCCTGGCTGCGCGGTGTCCAATCATGCGGCTCCACGCCCGTTGGCAGAAGATTTACGACATTGGCGTCATCCCCGCCAATCTCCTTCGTAAATTCATATATTGGATAAAAGGTCGTAATGACGTTTACCTTGCCCTCTACAATGCTGCCGCCGGATTTACTTCCGCATCCCGACAGGATGAGTACCGCCAATAAGATAGAGGTTACACTCCAGGTCCAACCGGTAAGTTTGTTCTCTCTATTTCTCTTGTTCATGTTCATCTCCCCATATCCGCTCCGATCAATTAATCGTAATCTTTACTAACAAGATTATAAAAGCAGGCAACCTCGTTGTCAACCAAATCGTAAGAATTACTATTAATTTTCAATAGAGATGTTATATCCTCCGTATTAAAAGAAAAAATAACGGCGTACCCTTTAACAGGGTACACCGTCTATCGCGACTTAATTCAATGAGAGAGCATTTTATTTGACAACTGCGCCGTTAGGCATGCCGTCCGGTACGGTTGCAAGCGTCAGCTGATCGCCGTGGGATGCGGCCAGAATCATGCCTTGCGACATTTCGCCTCTAAGCTTCACCGGTTTCAGGTTCGTTACGCAAATCACTTTCCGTCCAACCAATTCCTCCGGCGTGTAAAACTTCGCTATGCCGGATACCACTTGCCGCTGCTCGAATCCGAGGTCAAGCTGCAGCTTAAGCAGCTTGTCCGCTTTCTTCACTGGCTCGGCTGCAATCACCTGCGCTACGCGCAGCTCGACCTTGGCAAAATCCTCAATGCCGATTTCCTCTTTAAGCTCTACAGGCTCCGCCGAGCTCTCGGCCGGCGAATCTGCTGCTGGGCTCGAAGTCTCTTCCTGAGTGACCTTCGTACCGCCTGTCATCGCCTCGGCAATGTATGCCACTTCCTGCTCTGTATCCAGGCGAGGGAATATCGGCTCGCCTTTTTGAAGCTTCGTTCCAGCCGGTATAGCTCCGAACTGGCGTCCGCTCTCCCAAGTCGTCCATTCGCCTTCCGCCAGGCCAAGCTGATCCCACATTTTCTTCGGTGTTCGGGTCAGGAACGGCTGAAGCAGGATTGATGCTACGCGGAGCGTCTCCACCAAGTGACTCATGACCGATGCCAGCTCATTCCGTTTGTTCTCGTCTTTGGCCAGTGTCCAAGGCTGGGTCTCATCAATATATTTGTTGCTGCGGCTGACAAACTGACTGATGGCCGTCAGCGCAACGGAAAATTCCATATTTTCCATAGCGGTTTCGACTTTCTCATAAACCGACTTAGCCGCTTCCTCGATCGCTGCATCAAACGGCGTTACGCCGGCGGAGAACGCCGGAACGACTCCGTCAAAATATTTATCGACCATGGCCACGGTACGGTTCAACAAGTTACCCAAGTCATTGGCCAGGTCGGAGTTCACCCGTTCCACGAAGCTTTCCGGCGTAAAGGTGCCGTCCGCTCCGAATGGAACTTCACGCAGCAGGTAATAACGAAGCGCATCAAGACCATACCGGTCAATCATCGTAACCGGATCAACCACATTCCCCTTGGACTTGGACATTTTCCCGTCCTTCATCAGCAGCCAGCCATGGGCAAACACCTTTTTCGGAAGCGGAACATCAAGCGCCATCAGAATGATCGGCCAATAGATCGTATGGAAACGGACGATCTCCTTACTCATCAGGTGTACGTCGGCCGGCCAGTATTTGTCATACAGGCTGGTGTCCTCTGTACCGTAACCGAGTGCCGTTATATAGTTCAGAAGGGCGTCAATCCACACATAGATCACATGTTTCGGATCGCTCTTCACTTTCACGCCCCACTCATAGGTCGTACGGGACACAGCCAGATCCTCAAGACCCGGCTTAATGAAGTTGTTGATCATCTCATTCTTGCGGGATACCGGCTGAATGAAATCCGGATTCTCCTCGTAATACTGGAGCAAGCGGTCCACATATTTGCTCATGCGGAAGAAGTAGCTCTCTTCCTTCACAAGCTCAACAGGTCGTCCACAGTCCGGACAGTTGCCGTTTACAAGCTGACGTTCCAGGAAGAAAGACTCACAAGGCGTACAGTACCAGCCTTCGTATTCGCCCTTGTAGATGTCATCCTGCTTCAGCAGACGCTCAAATACCTCCTGTACAACCGTGGTGTGGCGCTGCTCCGTGGTGCGAATGAAATCTTCGTTCGATATGTCCAGCTTCTTCCACAGGTCCTTGATGCCGGCCACGATATCGTCGACGAACTGCTGCGGGGTTTTTCCAGCCTCCGCCGCTTTGCGTTCAATCTTCTGTCCGTGCTCATCGGTCCCCGTCAAATAACGGACATCGTATCCGCGAAGCCGTTTGTAGCGGGCCATCGCGTCGCCGGCCACCGTAGTATAAGCATGCCCGATATGCAGCTTATCACTTGGATAATAGATTGGCGTTGTAATATAAAACGTCTTTTTGTCTGCCATTGTAACCTTCCTTTACCGTGAAATGGATTGTTTGTATCAGGCAATCTCTTTACGAAAACAGCAGTAAATAGCAAAAAACCCCCGTCCCCATGGGACGAGAGTTGTTCTCACGTGTTACCACCCAAATTCCCTGTTCCCTTACGGGTAACAGGCTCATCTGCCGTCATCCGGCCGTCCATTAACGCTGGCTCACGCCGCTCCTTTACGGCAGCCTTCATACCCCGACTGCAGCGCTCAAAAGCGGATCCTCCAAGACCATTTTCCGAAATTCGCCAAGACCGGTTTCCAGCTGCTCCGGCTCTCTGTTCAAGGCAAGCTTTCCGTACTTATCTCTTCCTCGGATATACCTATAATTTCTTACATTTTAATCAAACAGGCTGCGGCGTGTCAAGATGAGCCGCGGTCCGTCGAATGGCTATGACCTATAAGACAGGATGCATTCCGTTTCGTATCCGCTAGGATACCCCAAAAAACGCTATTTCTCTGTCCATGAAGACGACATCTTATCCTTGCGCGGCGGAACCATATCAATGCCGCCTGGATGAAACGGATGGCATCTTGCTATTCGCTTGGCCGCCAGCCAGGAGCCCTTGAGCGCGCCGTGCACCTCAATCGCTTCAAGAGCATAGGCCGAGCAGGTTGGATAGAATCGGCAAGTCGCCGGTTTCAACGGAGAGATGAATTTCCGATAGAAGTGTATCGGCACCTTCACCACCCTGCGCGCTGTGCTCATGCCCGGCTATCCCGCTTTCCTGCACTGGCTGATGAAGTTTCATTATCCGCACTGTCCTTGCTGCAGTCCCGGCAGTAGCCGAACACTTCGAATTTATGCTGAACCACCTGGAAATCATCCGGCGCATCGGTCAGCTGCATCGGGCAAAACGTAATCGGGTACGTCTTCTGGCACTGCAGGCAGATCATGTGATGATGGTGATGTTCTTCGCTGCAGCGTCCTCGAAACTTGATGCCTTCCTCGAACACAACCTGCTCCAATACGCCAAGCTCGTACAATACCCGAAGATTCCGATAGACCGTATCGAAGCTCAAACCGCTGTACTTCCGGCCCATATATTCGTACACATCCTTGGCCGTCAAATATCCAGGATGTTCCCCAAACAATTTGGCAAGTGTCTTGCGCTGATCAGTAATGCGCAGCCCATGTTCCGACATGGCGTCGATGATCTGTTCCGTCGTAAGCATACGGAGGTAACCTCCTCTACTTGAAGATACTCTCTTCTTATAATGCCTGAAAAATAAGACAGCGTCAATGAAAGCGGTTCTGTATAGGCTAAACGCCTGCAAGGTACCCGCCAGTGGAAAATA